>JANNYV010000696.1:0-4492 GCA_031410275.1 Bacteroidota bacterium | reverse complement strand
CATTGGCATAAATAAAACAGTGAACGGCGGTATGCCCATTATGTTTATCCATGTACCGCCAAACATGCGGCGCATGGGGCGTTTAAGACGTTCTGCTATCAGGTACATACTTGGTACTATCACCAATGTCATAAAGAAGGCAAATGCCAAACCGAAGATAATTGTCCATGACAATGGCTTCCAGAATTTGGCGCTATCACCACCGAAGAAAATATGTGGATTGCCGGTTTGAAACAGCAATGCAAAATCTATATTCAACCCAATGGCCAATGGTACTAAACCAACCATGGTTGCGGTTGCAGTTAACAATACCGGTGTCATACGTGTTCGTCCTGCTTCGAGTAATGCCTCTCTCGGTGAAAACCCTTCTTTGAGCTTTATATCTGAAAATTCAATCAGCAAAATACCATTCCGAACTACGATTCCGGCAAGGGCAACAACCCCAATACCCGTCATGATAATTACAAAATCCATTTTAAAAATACCGACGCCTAAGAATACACCGATCACACTGAGTAAAATTTCACTCATGATAATCAAGGTACGCGAGATCGAATTAAATTGTGCAATCAGCACTAAAAAAATCAGCCCAATAGATGTCATTAAAGCACCTAACAAAAATTTCATTTGATCCATTTGCTCTTCCTGCTCTCCACCCATATGAATGAAGACTCCCGATGGTGCATTGAACTCATCAATTTTACTTTGCACTTCTGCTACCACATCATTCGGATTAAAATCACTGGTTACATTCGACGAAAGTGTGATGATTTGTTTTTCATCTTTCCGCTTAATTCCTCCATAGGTATTGCCATAACGAATATCTACAAAACTACTAATTGGCACTTGACGCACGGCACCTTGCATCGCCATATCACGATACGTCATGGTTAAGTTTTTAACGATATCAATATTATTTCGTTGGTCTTTATTCAGTCGCAATGTAATTGGATAATCATCTTTGTCATCTCTGAAGCGCGAAATTTCACTACCAAACACGGCTGTTCTCAAATCGCCTGTTATCCAACCTGTACTCATGCCTTCTGCGGCTAACCGTTCTCTGTTGATATCAAAAATTATTTCAGGTTTGTTTGCCTGGAAGTCACTTTTCAATTCTTCTACGCCCCCAATTTGTTTATCATCTAAAAATCGTTTTAATCGTTTCGAAGTTGTAATTAATGAATCTAAATTATCACCTGTAATTTCTATCAATACCGGTTTGGGTGTTGGTGGTCCGCCTTGTTCTTTATCTACCACAACTTGTGCACCCGGAATTCCTTTGGCAGTGCTTCTTACTTTATTTAATAATTCTTGTGTTGATTTTCCATGACGATCGGCAAATTTTACATAGGCAATTGTGATTTTTCCACGGTTCGGGAATTCACCAATTTCACCGGCTTCTTGATTTGTGGCTCCAACTTTTACATTCGAAATCACCGAAGTCACAACAGCACTTCGTTTCCCTGTTATAGAATCATGCAAGGCCGTTTCAACTTTTGCTTCGAGTTGCTTCAACACTTCATTGGTTTTATTTTGATCGGTACCCTCCGGCATCGATAAATAAACGTAGGTAAAATTTGGTTCTGCATCCGGGAACAACGTTGTTTTCGGCTGTCGCACTTTAATCAATAATATAGATACAAAAAATAAAGCGACTGTAAATAAAAGGGTTTGCCATCTATGATTTAATGCCCATTCTAATTTACGGATATACCAATTTTGAACTCTTGGCCATATATTGGTTTGAAAACTATAAATCAGTTTTACCAACACAAATTTGTTTAGTAAGAACATAAGAAACAAGACAAGAATAAAGTTTCCAAAACCATGTGAACCGGCAATATGACTGATCATACTGATGACAAGGAAAATAATGAGCGTGATACTTGTTCTTTTTTTCCAAGGAATTTTCGACTTCCCATCATATTCATGATCCTTCATAAAATCAACAGCAAAAACAGGATTGATAATATAGGCCACTAATAAGGAAGCTAGTAAGGTAATAATTAAAGTAATAGGCAAGAAGAACATAAACTCTCCGATAATTCCATTCCAAAATGCTAAAGGGATAAACGGCAACAAGGTGGTGATAGTTCCTGTTAATACCGGAAGGAAAATTTCACCTGTCGCTTTTTTGACGGCCTCTTTCGCCGAAATTTTTTCTGTATGAAAAATACGATGTGAGTTTTCAATGACGACGATGGCATCATCGACAACAATTCCTAAGGCTAATAAAAATGAAAACAAAACAATCATATTCAAACTAAATCCTATGCTCGGCAAAATCATAAAGGCAATGGCACATGAAAGCGGAACCGACATCGCCACGAACAAGGCATTGGTTGTACCCATAAAAAACATGAGAATAATAGTCACCAATAGAAAGCCAATGATAATGGTATTAATTAAATCATGAATCGTGGTACGGGTTGCATCACTTTGATCACCGGTTAAAACTACATTCAATTCCTTTGGAAGCTCTTTTGATTTTGTATCAGCAACGATGGTTCGTATTTTATCACTCGCATCAATCAAATTTTTTCCTGCGCGTTTAATAATGTTTAATGTAATTACATTTTGGCCGTCCAATCGAGCAAAACTTTCCTGCTCTTTGTACGTGTCATTTACTTCGGCAATATCTTTTAAATAAATACTGGCACCAAACGGATTCTTCACTAAGGTGTTTGCAATTTCATCAGCCGATTTAAATATTTTCTTAACACTGATGATTCGTTGCTCTCCGTCTATTTTCACAAGACCCGGTGTGGCTTCTACATTTTCGCTTCCGACTGCATTTTGTATATCACGAAACGAAAGTTGCGCTGAGGTCATTTTAATGACATCTACATTTATTTGAATTTCACGCTCCAAGCCACCGACCTTTGCCACCTTTTTAATTTCTTTTAATCCTTCAATTTTATCTTTGAGCCTATCTGCATATTCTTCCAATCGTTTCAAATCATAATTCCCATAAATATTTACATTCATGATTGGAATTTCTGACACATCTATTTCAATAATCTGCGGTTCATTCGGTAAGTTCTGTGGCAAATCGGGTTTGGCTTTATCCAGTGCATCTTCTACACTTTTCTTTGCCTTATCCATTTTTACATCGGTATTAAATTCAGCTTCCACAATCGAAAAATCCTGAAATGAATTACTGGTCACTTTTTTAATCCCTGTAATACCTTTCAATTGTTTTTCGATATGCTTACTCACCAAATTTTTCATATTCTCAGGACTTGTACCCGGATATACTGTTTGCACATACATTTTCGGAAACTTAATTTCCGGGAACTGTTCTTTGGGCAAGTCGATATAAGACTTTAACCCAACCAAGGTTATAATAGCAGTTAATATATAGATGGTTGTTCTATTATTAATGGGCCAGTTTGAAGGATTGAATTTCATTTTACTAATTTGAAAATTTGAAAATTTGGGAATTTGAAAATGGCATGAACGAAGTCATTAGTTTTATTGGTATTTAAAGTAGTAAAGCTTGGTTACTGTAAGTCACTGAATCTATGAGTTTTTCAAAATATGCGAATTGCGGTCTTAATTATTTTTTCTGTGAGAACAAATTGTTTTAAAATGGCGTATTGAATTAATTTGATATATTGCTAAACCTCGCTCATTTTCAAATTTTCAAATCCCCACATTTTCAATTTAATTATCAAATTGAACTCTATCTCCGTCATTCAATTCTTCATAACCAACTGTAATTATTTTATCGCCTAAAGTGAGCCCGCTCAAAATTTCAACCTTACCCATATAAATATTCCCCAGCGTAACTTGTTTTTGCACACACTGATTTGATTCGTTGGCAACATACACAAAATTTCCTCTGTCAGTCTTTTGAATAATGCCAATCGGCAATACAAAAGCTCGTGCATTTTGATAGGTTGCAATTTTTACTTGAGCCGTCATATTGGGTTGGTATTTCGAATTTGATGGCAAGGGTATATAGGCTGCAAATGAACGTGTAGTTGGGCTTATTAGATGCTCCGCATAATTTATTTTTGTCAATAAGGTATCATGAATATCTGAAAATATGACCATGGCTGAACTTCCTGTATGCACAATGCCTGCATAATTCTCAGCAATGAGTGCTTTTATTTTTAGCTTGCCCGAGTTGATAATGCGAATGACCGGTGCATTCACCGGAGATGCATATGATTGTCCAACAGTTGCTTCTACAGCATCCACTACGCCATTAATCGGCGAGTATACATTGAATGAACTTTTGTTGGTTAATGTTGTTTGCTTTTGCTTTAATAACACATCGTAATTATTTTTTGCGGATAGCAATTGTATCTCTGTTCCTATTTCCTGATCCCATAATCTTTTTTGTTTATCGTAAACGATTTTTGCAAATGAAATTTGTTGGTCTAACTGATCAATTCCTTTATCAACACTTTCCGAACGAAGAGTTGCAACCACCTGTCCCTTGCGCACGCCCGTCACCCGATAGAGATCGACGTCACCGGCCGGG
>JANNYV010000695.1:0-1994 GCA_031410275.1 Bacteroidota bacterium | reverse complement strand
CACATCATTCCCTGCGGCAAACGCTTTGACATCAATATCACCCGGCTCATAATATTTAGCAATGCCTTGCATATTCAGTGCATCGGTAAAAATGAGACCGTTAAAATCCATCTTGTTTTTTAATAAATCGCGGATAGCTTTTTCGGATAAGGTAGTGGGTGTATGTTCACGATTGTCGATAGCCGGTATTTGCAAATGCGCTATCATAATAGCCTGCACACCGTTTGCAATAAGTTTATTGAAAGGAAATAATTCCAAGGCTTCGAGTTGCGAGATGGTTTTTTTTATTTCGGGTAAATCTTTATGCGAGTCTACATCTGTATCGCCATGACCCGGAAAATGTTTTGCACAAGCTATTACTCCATTGTCTTGCAAGCCGCGCATATATTGAATACCATAATTCGCAACTTTATATTTATTTTCCCCAAAGGAGCGAAAATTAATAACAGGATTGTTGGGATTATTATTCACGTCAATCACCGGAGCAAAATTGATGTGCACACCCATACGCCGGCATTGATTGGCAACAGCGCTTGCCATTTTATACACTAAGGTACTGTCCTGCATAGCGCCCATCATAAGTTGTCGTGGAAAATCGCGTACGCCTGTTAAACGCATCCCCAGTCCCCATTCCGCATCCATACCTATAAGTAAAGGAACAGCTGTTTTTGATTGATACAAGTTGCATTGATCGGCTTGCGCCACCGGAGTACCTTGCATAAAAATTAATCCGCCGATACTATTCTCATGAATTAGTTTTTCAATCAATACTTGGTTGTATTTGTCTCCGCCTGAATAAGCAGCAACCATAAAAAGTTGCCCTATTTTTTGGGAAAGAGAAAGTGAATTATATACACTATCTACCCAATTATTTTTTTCAGATAAAAGTTGTGGCAGGGGAACAGATTTATTTGCAGGTTGTGCAGCCGCAATAATATATACTAGACTAACAACGAAAAAAATCAACAAACTCTTTTGAATCATGTGAGGAGGAATTGCCCAAATTTAGTTTTAATTGTTGGTTTCAAAAACTCCTGATGATGATACTTTGTCGAATACAGTAGTTTTAGCATTTCGTTGAATGAGGAATGCCTTTGGTAGAATTTTCTTGGGTATTAATTTTTTGTTGACTGCAAAAGTATTTTTTTTATCAAGGCAACTTGCCCCAAATGGTAATGGGTATGTTCAATAATGCCGTGAAGATTTCGGTAGTAAATTCCGTATTTTTCCTCTGAGAAAATTTCCCAAAGTTTGGTATCGGGTAAGTCTTCAAGCAGCATGGAAAAATTTTCAGCATCAGCCCAAACCTTGTCTAGCAAATTATTCCAATCTTGTTGTGAATGAATAGGCGGATGCGCAAAACTATATTTATCATGGGCATCGAGTGGTCCTCCCTCCAATACTTTCGACACAGCACGCACATAATAATTCATATGGTAAACCAAGGTTGCAATGGTATTCAACGAATACACTTGTGTGATAGCTTGCTCCCAACTCACGTCGGCTAATTGATCCTTCAGGTTGGAGCAAGTCCAGTTACCGCCAAAATGAACTTCTCTAAAATCTTTCGCGATTTGTTTTGCGATATTCATGTAGCTTATTTTTAATTTCTATCCGTTATGAATGAATGCTGCAAATTTATTTTATCCTGAAATTAAAAGCAATTGATTTCTGTAGTTTGACCAGAATTTATTTTTATGACTTTTTCTCTATTCCTTCCAAGGTGTTTCCATTTAATTTTATAATAGGAGGGTAACATTCTCAAGGGGAAAGAAGAAGGAATATTTAAATTAGTATTTTCAATTTGTGTCCAAGCATCTTGAACGAATGAATAGATTTTTATATCGTATGTTTCTTCAGCAGGATTAATGACTAAATACCCAGGCTTATGAAGTTGTATTTCATAAATCTCCATATCAAAGAAGTCTATATTAACTTTGTAGATTGGTAAAGTATTTACTTCAATATTATAATTCCCGGATTTGTACTTGACC
>JANNYV010000694.1:0-11868 GCA_031410275.1 Bacteroidota bacterium | reverse complement strand
CCTTATTTCTCATTTCTTATGACTTCAACAACCCGACTTACCGGCAATCCCATCACATTATAAAAGCAACCGTTTATTTTTTTGATGGCAATAGCTCCTATCCATTCCTGTATAGCATAAGCTCCGGCTTTGTCATAGGGTTTGTAGGTATCAATATAATATTCGATCTCCTGTTTCGCAATAGAATGAAATTCAACTTCTGTACTGTCTGAAAATTGAATCACTGTTTCATTTTCTAAAATAACCACACCGGTTATAACTGTATGTACCTTGCCTGAAAGGGAACTTAGAATTTTTATGGCATCTTCTCTGTCTTTAGGCTTGCCTATTATTTTATCATTTAATACAACAATGGTATCGGCAGCCAATATTTTTCTGTTAGCATAATCGGCCTGAATATCCTTTGCTTTTAACATTGCAATATAAACCGGAACTTCTTCAATTGCCATTCCCAAAGGATAACGTTCATCGGTATCTTTTGTAATAATTTCAAAATCTATTTCGGCTAGTTCGAGCAATTGCTTGCGGCGCGGTGATTTGGAGGCTAAGATTATTTTATGTCCCATATATGTTTAAATAAATATCATTGATAAAATACCAGCTAATGTAATCCATTTTATAAGGCTGCTTAATTGATGAAAATGAACTGCATTTGTTGCGAGGCGTAATTTGTAACAAATAAAAAGAAGCGGAAAGATTAATAATACAAGCCAATACATAACCAATATCAAATCTGCATCATAATATCTGACACTCATAATAATTAATAGAAGAAGCAAAATGCCAATGAGGGCAAATACAAAATTCTTTGCAGTTTGTATTCCCCAAACAATGGGAATGGTTTTGCAATGTTGTACGTCATCTCCTTTAATATCTTCAATATCCTTGACTACTTCTCTGCAAAATGTGATCAAAAAAGCAAAGAGAATATAGACCCAATACATTTTTACATAATAGATTTTTAGATTAAAAAGCGGGAAGGAAGGTTCATAGGCAGCAATTGAAAGTAAAGTCAATGCGGTCAGAATTGAAATGATAAAATTTCCGGTAATGAGTTTTCGTTTGAATGTTGTTGAGTAGACAAGCAATAAAAAAATGCTCAATAATTGCAATCCAACATATCGAAGCTGAATAACATAATACGCAACATAGGCGGCCATCGACACGGCAAGAATATTTAACACAATATGCCAAATAATAATGGTTCTGCGTTTAAATATTTTTTCAATAGTCACTCGCTCAGGTTTATTTATTGCATCAATCCCAATATCAAAATAATCATTAATAATATAACCGGCAGCTGCAATTAATACAGTAGAGAACGTGAGTATAAATAAATACGGGTTCGCCAAGGAACTGTGAACCTGCTGCTGATTTAGACATGGTTTTATCAGAAAGTAATAGGCGAGTAGTTGGGTCAGAAAAATAAAAACCAAATTCGGCAGGCGAATGAGAGTAAGAATGGCTTTTAATTTTTGCATTTTTTCTTGTTAGCGAGTTAAGGTGTTCATGGTTTAGCGGGCTAAAGGAACTTAATAACCCAATTACCTAATAACTTATGCTCTTCAATGTTGCAATGGTCTCCGTCGGATTCGGTGTTGAGAAAACAGTATTACCTGCCACCAATACATCGGCGCCGGCTTCTACAATTTCTTTCGCGTTGTCTAATGTTACACCACCATCAATTTCAATCAAGGTACTCAACCCACGACGAATGATTTCAGCTTTCAATAACTTTATTTTTTCGATGGTATGTGTTATAAATTTTTGTCCACCAAACCCCGGATTTACACTCATCATACAAACGACATCAGTATCATGCAATACATCAAATAAAAGTTGAACAGGCGTATGAGGGTTGATGGCAACTCCAGCCTTCATTCCCAAGCTTTTTATTTGTTGCAAATTGCGATGCAAATGAGGGCATGCTTCAATGTGTACACTTAATATATCAGCGCCTGCTTTTTTAAAATCTTCCGCAAATTTACCGGGCTCTTCAATCATCAAATGAACATCCAATGTTTTTTTTGCTTCTCGTTTAATAGCGGCAATAACGGGCAATCCAAAACTAATATTAGGGACAAAACGGCCATCCATGACATCAAGATGAAACCAATCGGCTTGCGATTCATTTATCATGTGCACATCACGTGAGAGATTTAAAAAGTCGGCAGAAAGAACTGAAGGTGCAATAAGTGGCATAGGAATAATTTATTTTTTTATTAGTTTAGTGGCGCGTTGAAGGGCTGTTTTAGCAAGTGTATAATCAGGGTTAAAGGCTAATGCTTGTTCATAATCAGCGACTGCCAAATCATATTTTTCAAGAATTTCATTACACAAACCTCGGTTGTAATAAGCCTCTACATAATCTTGTTTTACCGCAATGGCCATATCAAACTGTCGCAAGGCTTTTTCTGTAGAGTCTTCCTGGAGCAGCATCCAACCAAGATTATAATATGATTTTTCGTATTGTTGATTAATGAAGACTCAACGGCGAAATACTTTTTTTGCTTCTTCAAATTTATGCTGGTCTTGCCAAAACATGCCTTCACCATAGAGCGGTTCCATGTCTGAAGAGTCGGCTTTAAATGCATTTTCAAAATAACTGATGGCAATAGGATTATTTTTTGCTTTGTAAATAAGTGCCAACTGCATATGGGCATCTACATATTTCGGATCGGTTTGTACAGCAGTTTGAAAACTTGAAATCGCCTTGGCTGTATCTTTCATATTCTTATAACACATGCCTTTCAAAAAATAGGCTTCAGCATTATATACATCTGTGCGTAATACGGTATTTATTTCGGTAAAGGCTTTAGGGTATTCTTCTGAGTATAAAAATATTTTGGCAATTTTCAAATGGGCTATTTCATCATCAGGGTTCAACGCAATAGCCTTGAGTATCCATTCTGTACTTCCACTGATATCTTTATGATCAAATAAAATATCACCTATTGAACTAAAATAAACTGATTTCGTTGAATCTATTTTAATCGCTTTATATAAATCTTGTAAGGCTAATGAATCTTGTTTCGAGGAACGGTACATATTACTCCGTTTGAAATACAAGCTTGCATTGTTAGGATTGCTTTTTATAGCCTCCGAAATTTTTTCAACATCAGAAGATACTGTCACCACATTCTCTGTATTCCTTTTTTTATCAGAAGAAGTGTTGCAGGAATGAAGGCTAAGAGACAATAAAAACAGGATAGAAATGCCGCCAAAAAATTTCATGGCGCAAACTTACGAAGATAAGTGGAACAATTTGAAAATGAGCGAATTTGAAATGGGTAAACTTGCCGTCTTAATTGGGAAATATTTTTTAGCCTGCGAACCTAGAACTATCTAATCAATGTCACATCACCCTTCAACATAATGGTTTCATTTTTCAAATGACATTTGTAACGAAGTAAATAATAGTAGGTACCAAGTTCGCAATCACTGCTCAGATATTTACCATCCCATCCATCGCCTTCAACTGTAGTGCCGAAGACCCTTTGCCCCCAACGATTATACACTTCAAAGGACACCAAGGTGATATAACCATATTTGATCACTTTAAAGATATCATTCTTGCCATCATCATTCGGAGAAAACGCATTTGGTAAATTCACAGTACAACACGGGTCGTACTCAACTTCAAAATGAGCCGAATCATCACAACCTAAACCATCAGTTACATAGGCTATTTGAGGGCCATACCATAAATTACCTGCATGGTCACTACTGTTTCCTGCATTGCCATCCCAACTATATGTAAACGGCCCTTGTCCGCCAACTACCACTGCAATTGCTTTCCCATCATCACCAAGCCCTTGACATAAAGCAGGTGTGGCAATGACATGTAAATTAATAGAATCGCGTTCAACAATAGAAACAGTCGTATCTGCATGACAACCGATAGAATCAACTACCTGAATAAAATAATTTCCATTACTGATTTTATCCATATAGCTCACGGTTCCTAAATAGGTTGAGTTGAATGTATAATAATATGGAGGGAATGTATTAATAGTATGCCAATCTAAGGCACCTTCATTATCACCGGCACATAATATTCCTTGCATGCTGTCAATGATAATGTATGGTCTTCTGTCAGATGGTTTTATTGTAAACTTACCGGTGGATTTGCAACCTAAGCCATCTTTTACTTCGACAATATAATTGCCCGGGCCTAAATTTTTATATAAGGTATCAAGTCCTTTTGATGCGCCGTCGAGATAATAATTAATAGGTTGGAATCCGTATTTCGAATTGACTGTAATGGCACCGTCAATGACATCTGCACAACTTTGGTCTTTAATACCTATCAATACTAACTGAACAGAGGTGTCAGGTTCTATAACAATCGCTAGGCTATCATCGATACAACCTTTAAAATCTTTAATGGTAATAAAATAACTACCTGCAGTCAAAGCTGTAAATAATGGTGAACTTTGAAATGTGCTGCCACCATTAATTGAATAGGTATAGGGAGGTGTTCCACCAGTGCCCGATGCAGTAATTGTACCAATACTATCGCCTCTGCAAAGGTTAGGTGTGATGTCTACGATTAATGCTTTCACGGGAAATAAAGGTTCATGTATTGCCAATACGGTATCTTCTTCACAACCTAACAAGTCTGTTACATTAATCGTGTATGATCCAACACCTAAGTTTCCAAAGTAACTGTTTGTTCCGGTTGCCACGGAATTGATAGTAAATTGATAAGGATTCGTACCACCAATTACACCAATAGATATTGAGCCGTCGTTTCCGAATTTGCAATTCACATCTGTAATCACAACGTTGGTGAAATCCATGTAATTCATTGCAGACAAATTAATAATAGTGTCATGAACACAACCATTATAATCTTTTACATGCACCGTATAAGCTCCCTGAAATAAATTTTGAAATAAATTATTTGTTGTATAAAGGGAGGTATTGATTGCATAAATATAGGGCGGTTGACCACCGGATGCATTAATCGTAATTTTCCCATCTGTTGCATTGCTACAATATGGATGCACTAAATTAATGGATGAAAAATAAATTGCTGAAGGGGCTGAAATAGTAACAACAGAATCTTTTTGACAAGCAATACTATCCTTGATATGAACCATATACACGCCGCTTCCAAGATTTGAAATTGAATTACTAAATGAATAGGCACTTGCATTCACTGCATATCGTAAAG
Source organism: Bacteroidota bacterium (assembly GCA_031410275.1). Classification (GTDB taxonomy): domain Bacteria; phylum Bacteroidota; class Bacteroidia; order Chitinophagales; family Chitinophagaceae; genus OLB11. The sequence goes on along the minus strand of JANNYV010000694.1, from coordinate 6,689 downwards.
TGCCTAATCCACCAATTGCATTTACTGTAATTGAACCATCCGTAGAAGAATGGCATAAAGCAGGTGTCAGAATTATATTATTTATTTGAATAGGCGGTGCAGCCTGTATCGTAACAATACTATCTACAAAACAACCAATTTGATCTTCGATATGAACGGTATAAGTACCTGGTGTTAAACCTGAAAAATTACCTGAAGTTTGTGTTGCGCCACCATTATAACTATAGTTAATCGGTGGATACAATGAAGTGGCATTTGAATTAATAAATCCTGTATTGCCGTTTGTACAAAGGATTGGTGTTGATGAAATTGAATTTAAGGTAATCAATGTACTATTGACAATACTGATGACAGTATCATGCACACAGCCATGATTATCTTTTACATGCAATGTGTAAATTCCTTGTGGCAAATTATTAAATGTTCCACTGCTTGTATATGGACTAATTCCTATTGCAAACGTGTAAGGAGTTGTTCCACCAGAAGCACCAACAGTAATAAAACCGGCAGTTCCCAAACAACCCGGATTAACGACCGTTGCATTTGCAAAATAAATGGGTGATGGTTGACTTAAGAATACAATTGAATCTCTTGTGCAACCTTTCGAATCGAGTAAACTAATCGTGTGAGTACCGGCAGATAAATTTGTATATGTTCCGCTAGTGCTGAAAATGCCGCCATCCATACTACATAAACAGGCAGGAGTTCCCCCGCTTGCTATAGCAACAATAGAACCGTTTGACCCACCATAACAACTTGGTGGTATTTTCTGAATAGATGAAAATCCAAGTATTGGCGGTTGAGATAATGTTATAACACTGTCCTTAAAACAGCCTCCATTATCTTTCGCATGTAAGGTATAAGTTCCTGACGAAAGTCCTGAGAAATTATTTGAAGCACCAAAAGCACCTGTATTTAAAGCATATTGATAAGGACTAACGCCACCAATTCCGGAGAATGTAATCGTTCCATTTCCACCGGCATAACAAGCAGGCATTACTTTTACAATATTGCTGATAGTAAGATTTCCGCTATTGCTCAATGTTACTGTTGAATCCTTTGAGCAACCATTGGCATCTTTTGCATGCATCACATAGGTGCCTGCACCTAAGCCGGGGAAAGTAGAAATTGAACCATACGCACCTGCATTTAATGCATATTGAAACGGCGGTACGCCACTTGTTGCGTTGAATGAAATAGTACCTGTGTTCCCACCTGAACAAGATGGATTAAACAATACAACACTTGAAAACGTAATCGGTGGAGGTTGCAATAAATCAATGATGGTATCATGTGTACAGCCATTCGCATCTTTTAAATGAATGGTGTAATTTCCGGCCGCTAATGAAGGCCAATTTGAAGAACCGGTATACGGAGCACTGTTCAATGAAAATGTATATGCCGGAATTCCTCCTGCACCTTGCAGGCTAATACTTCCCGTACCACCACTACAAGGTGTATACACAATAGATGCATTCGAAAAACTCATAGCAGGAGGGCCACTCACCGCAACAACAGAATCTTTATGACAACCATTTGCATCATTTACACTAATGGTATAAATACCCGGCGCTAATGAATTGAACGAACTTGCTGCACCTGCTGTTCCATAGTTTAATGAATACGAAATTGGCGAAGCACTTACAGTTCCTGAAATGGAGATACTTCCTGTTGCAGGCGTATAACAATTTGAACTTGTTGTATTGATGGTATTAATTGAAACGACTGATGAACTTGTTATGATGACAACTGATGATTTGGTACATCCACTCGCATCTTTTGCGATTACTGTGTAGGTTCCTGCATTTAAACTGGTAAAATTTCCTGATGCTTGAAACGCAGACCCATTCAAACTATATTGGTAAGGTGCATTCCCATTTCCGAGGCTTGCTGTTACAGATGCTAAAGGAGTACCATTGCATCCAACATTAGTATGATTGAAACTTGTAAAATTTAAAACATTGGCAGCTACCAAATTGGTAACACTACTACTTGTACAGCCATTTGCATCTTTTACTGTTACTGTAAAATTTCCACCTGATAAGCCTGTGAATGATGAAGATGCAACATAGGCAGCACCGTTTATAGAATAATTAAGTGGTAATGTTCCTCCTGTGGCATTCAATGCAATAGAACCAATTGTTGGGAAACTGCAAGACGGATTTATATTTGTTAAACTGCCAATAACAGGTACAGTTGAATTAGCTAAAATAATTGTTGAATCATGTATACAACCATTATTGTCTTTTACATGCACCAGATAGGTACCGGGTACTAATGGGGTAAATGTAAATGAACTGGAGTAGGCTCCTGAATTTAATGCAAATAAGTAAGGAGAAGAACCACCCGTTCCATGCACTGTTATACTTCCCTGCACTAAACAAGTAGGAGTCACTGCACTTGAATTTGTAAAATATAAATTTGATGGTGATGTCAGTGTTGTATTAGATGAAGCAGTACAACCGTTTGCATCTTTTATTGTTACAGTATAACTTCCGGAAGAGAGTGAGGCAAAACTATTTGCTGTTGTAAATGTTGTTCCATTAATTGAATACGAATAAGGTAATGTGCCTGAATTGCCGACTACGGATATACTTCCGGAATTGCCGGCACAACTTGGCTGTATATTGTTTAATGAACTAATGCCAACCAAACTAATGGGTACTATATTCACAATCGTATCCTTCAAACAATTATTTGCATCTTTTATATGAATCACATACGAACCGGGGGCTAAATTTGAAAAATTTCCTGTTGACTGATAAGGGTTCGAATTAATTGCATAGTTCAAGGCAGAAACACCACCAAAGGCATTCACTTGTAGTGCACCATTATTATTTCCACAAGATGTATTTGTTATGAATAATGAATTAATACTGATTTGCCCCGGTGATGAAATGAAAATCAATGTGTCTTCAATACAACCATTGGCATCTTTTATTTTAATAATATAATTTCCGGGTGATAAATTAGTCAGCATATTACTGGCTTGATAACCTGAACCACCCGCAGCATAGGTAAGTGGCGGTACGCCTCCATAGGCATCTACTAATACTGAACCTGTGTTTATACCATAACAAGTAAGGTTTGTAACAGCTGCAGAAAGAATACCAATTTGAGGTCCCTGAATTAAGTTTACCACTGTGCTATTAGTACACCCATTAATATCTTTAATCGTTATGGTGTAAGTGCCTGCGTATAATCCACTAAATACATTACTTGATGTAAATGCACCTGAATTTAATTTATATGTAAAAGGTCCTGTGCCACCTATATTGGAAACGGTAATGGCACCACTAGGTGTACCCGCACATCCAAATTGTGTTGAAACAGTTGCCTGAACAGGTGGTACGATTGTAAAATTAATAGAAGATCCAACTACTGCTGCATTGCCACAATTGTCAATTAGTGTATTCCCATCAGTCCCATTGGCAATAGACAATGTATAATTACCTGGTGATAAAGGGGATGAAAAATTAATGGTAAATAAATTTGAGTAACTACCACCGGTACTGCATGAAGCACTGCTGGCACTTGTTATTGTAGCAGTGGCAGGGCTCAAATGAAAGTCGCTCCCATTCGTTGCAAATGAACTGCAAATAATATTTTCTGATAGCAATACTTTTATCGATGAAGGCCCAGTGCATGACGCAGCTATTGTATCGCCTTTTATAAACGGTGAAACATTGTCAAGTATCTGACAAGTAGAGCCTGAAAAATTTATATTATATCCATTCGTACTTGCGGATGAATTATTAATCATTATTACAAAGGTCTGCCCAGATGTTGCACTGATGGCACTACTGAAAGATCCGCCACCTGTGCCACCCGCACCAATAGATGCGCTAGCAGAAGATGTAGATAAACCTGTTGCACCACCCGGAGTAGAATTTGCAAGTGAGGCATAATTACATCGAATGGGTTGCAACCCGGATGCAATTGCACTACATGATTTATCGGTCAAATCCCAAACGGCAAAATCATAATCGCTGGGGCCACCAATTGGAGAGATTGTGAATACTAAGGTTCCGGATGTGGCTGTGTTGAAAATATACCATACCGAATTATTTTCGCCGGTTGTAAGACAACCCTGGTTCGAGCCATTTAGTTCATTTATTGTGCCTGCGCCAGAATACGAAATGCTTTGTGTGTATGAGTTTTGACATATGGGAATAGCCCCCATACAATTTTGGTTGGCGCTTTGAGAATGAACTTGTAAGAAGCAACCCAGAAGTAATACTATGTTGCAAATTTTTTTCATTTATTTGAAGTATAAAGTTACAAATTTTAATCATGAGAACTCAACAAATAGGTGTCATAAAATTGTCATTTTTTGATCAACCTACCATTCAAATTTTCATGCGTTCTGTTTAATAGTTTCTCATATAATTTTCCTATGCCTATGACATACTGCATGGTACTGAAAACTATACTTAAATTTGTATGTGCAAAAAACGAGCCAAACCTAGCGTAAGAGGGTAAAATCTCCCTTCTTAATTTGTAGCTCCTTGCTTAGCTGGCAGTAATATTTAACTAAATAGTAATAAGTACCTATTTCATATTCAACGCCTTGAAATTTTCCATCCCATGCTCCTTCCATAGAATTGGAATGAAATATTTTTTTGCCCCAACGGTCAAATATTTCAAAACTTTTTATCGTAAGAATACCATAATGTATCATTCTGTACAGATCATTATGACCGTCACCATTTGGTGAAAACGCGTTAGGCATATAAAGGTCGCAACAAGGAATATAGTCTATTTTATAAATCGCCGTATCGGTGCAATTTTCATCATCTTTAATAATCAACATATACTCACCATACTGCACATTTTCTAGCAAAGAGGTTTGGCTTGCCGCGCCTATCCAATTGTATGTATAGGGTGCAACACCTCCGGTGACTGCTGCCTCTGCCTTTCCATCATCACCACTTCCTGTGCATGACGCACTAAATGTTGTGACAACAACATCGAGCGTTGTTGAATTTGCAATATTAATGGTGGTATCAGTTTTACATCCTACTTCATCAACTAATTCTATAAAATAATTTCCGGATAACAGATTATTTAATCGGCTCAGGGTATCAATAAAATTACTATTCACCGTATAATGATAAGGAGGAAATCCATTACTGCCAGTCCAATCTATCATGCCACTGACATCGCCTTTACAAATATTGCCATTCATCTCTTCAATCAGTATAAAAGGTCGCTTGGTTGGAACTGCAATGATAAATGTTCCGTTGGCTTTACAACCGTTACTGTCGGTGACTTCAATTAAATAACTGCCTGCACTCAAACTTAAAAAAGACGAATCGGTTCCTGTTGAAGCGCCATTGATTGTAAATGAATACGGCTTTGTACCACCGGTAACGCCTGTATATAATTCGCCGTCACGCAAACCAATGCAGGTAATTTCTTTTTTCTTTTTTAAACTTAAAACCAACGGTGCCAATGGTTGATTGATATGAAGTACAGTATCATGAAGGCAACCATAAAAATCTTTAAGTGTAACCGTATAATTACCCGCAGGAAAATTGAAAAAATTTCCTGTATTTTGAAATGTCCCGCCATTGCTGTTATACAAATAAGGAGATGTTCCACCGCTAGCAGTAACATTTATTTGTCCCGTTACATCACCATAACATTTTATAGAATTCACATTCGTAGTATTGAAACCTAATGGTGCCAAAGGTTCTGTTAAGGCAAGCACGGTGTCTTCTACACAACCATTATTATCTGACACGTGAATAGAATAATTGCCGGCGGCTAAATTTAAAAAACTACTATTCGTTCCGGTTGATATACCATTCAACTGATATGAATAGGGAGATGTTCCACCTATTGTACTCAAAGTTATAAATCCTGTATTGTCATTTTTGCAATGCACATCCAATAAACTAATATTACTAAAGAGCAAATTGGTCAATGGGATTAGTATAATCAAACTGTCTTTGACACAACCTTTTGAATCTTTGATATGAAGCATATAATTACCAAGCGGTAAATTAGTAAATGTGCTCACACCGGAAAAGCTTCCAGCATTCAATGCATATTGATACAATGGAGTGCCTCCGATCGCAGAAAATGAAATGCTGCCATTTGCAGTATTTGAACATGAAGGATTTGTAATTGAAATAGCATTATAAAGCAATGGTGCCGGTTGTGTTATTGCAAGTATTGTACTGTTTGTGCAACCTAAAATATCTGTTGCTGTAACCGTATATACTCCCGGGCTTAAGGGATTAAACATTCCTGTTGTATTTAAAAAGGCACCTGGAGTTACATCATAAAAAATAGTTCCGGATGAACCACCACTTGTGGTCACTTGTATGCTCCCGGAATTGTTGCCGTAACAATCGACATTGGTCACAACAATACTCGAAAATACCAATAAGGGTTGCTGTATCACAGCAGTTGAAGAACTAACAGTGCAGCCATTTGCATCACTCACTTGTACCGTATAATTCCCTGCAAAAAGAGCAGGAAATGAACCTGTAGTATTTGAAATTGAGCCGGGAATCAATGTAAAATTAAATCCTCCCGTTCCTCCGGTACAACTTGCATTAATGCTACCGGAATTTCCTCCATTGCATGTTACATTATTCACATTGAAAGAAGAAAATTGTAATGCTATTGGTTGTGTTAAATTCACCGTTGTAGAAACAGTACATCCGTTTGCATCAGTA
>JANNYV010000693.1:0-1529 GCA_031410275.1 Bacteroidota bacterium | reverse complement strand
ACTCAGATATTCAAACGAATACGATTTGCTTGTTTCATTGTATAAATAGAGTTTTAGCTTTTCAATGACTTCATCAAAACCATCCATTTTATACACCGGCATACACACCAAATAAATTCCTTCCGGCAAGACAGATTTTCGTCCCTTTGATTTTTCAACATGTAGTTGATCAATATATGTGGCTTGTTTTTTAGCTGTTTTAGGCTGCTGCAAAAACCACCGCAAATACGGATGATCAAGGTCTTCGAGAAAGACATGATAGTTTTTTTTATTGACCAACACACTCGCCATATCCTTTCCGATAAATTCCTCTATCACCCCTTCTTCATCATTACTTTTGATATACACCGGATCACCTATTGAAAATTTCATATGCCTATTTTTTTGTTCATTGCATTCAATGAAGTTACGTCTGTTTTTTAGGGCGTGCCCCCGAAGCGCCCCGTGACAAAAGAAGTTTTTCGTCAATTCGATTTTACGGATTTGTCTACGGGACTGCTTCGGGGTCGGGCTATTCGCTCCAATCTCCCGCTCAAAGCAGCGGGAGTATTTCCGCTACTATCCCTCACGCTCCGTCAATTCACGCTTTGCCAACTCCTTATTCACCTCATCACTTTTTGTCGTTCATATCATTCGAATCCATTACGTTTGCACAAAGTTAATACGATGGCAGGAATATGGCGATGGAAAACTGCACAATATGCAGAAAGAAAATGGTGGCAACAGTATTTAAAAAATAAAGATGTTACACAATACCTGAATTGGAAAAAAGAATATTGGAAAAATTTACTCTTGAAATGCCATCATTATTTTATACTGAAAACTGAATACAATATCTTAGATGCAGGCTGTGGCCCGGCCGGAATTTTTATTGCATTCGATAAAAATAAAGTAACTGCATTCGACCCATTACTCGATACATATGAACTGGATTTAAATCATTTTAAAAAATCGATGTATCCAAATGTTGAGTTTATCAATGCTGGTCTCGAAGATTTTTCGTCCGGTAAAATGTTTGATGTCATCTTTTGTATGAATGCGATCAATCACGTACATGACATTTCTAAAAGCGTTGATAAACTAATTGAACATGCTGTTACAGGTGCTTATATCGTCATCACCATTGATGCACATACACATACCATTTTCAAAAAAATATTTCAACTCTTGCCCGGCGATATCCTTCATCCGCATCAATACGATTTAAATGAATATCAAAACATGCTTACCCAACGTGGTTGCACCATTGAAGGCACAGAACTTTTAAAACATGCTTTCTTTTTCGACCATTATATGTTGATTGCAAAGAAGGCATAAGTAAAAAGGCATATGGCACTAGTCATCAAATGAATATTTTGCTACGAACTAGCGCTTTGCCCTTGTTGGTATTCTTCACCAATATGCATAGTTGAATTCCTTCAATTTGTTGTTGGTATGCCAACGCTCATTCTCAGTGCTATATACCAACAATGGCAAAAGAAGAAATGCATACGATGATTTTTATTTCATGGTATATTTTTCAAATAACT
>JANNYV010000692.1:0-1884 GCA_031410275.1 Bacteroidota bacterium | reverse complement strand
TCTAATACTTGCTTTTGGATGGATAACGAAAAAGCGTCAATTTTTCCGTAGAATAAATGGTAGGCACTATAGGCAATAATCACAACGATCCGACCGGCACCGGAACTAATCATTTTTTCATATAATCCACCAGAAATGTTTCCGATACTAATATCTTCAGTCACCGAGATGCTATAGAAAATCTTAATTACTCCCGAAATGGTTCCAATAAATCCTAAGGTTGGTGCAATTCCGGCAATCAAACCTAATTGCCCTAGTTTCTTCTCCATATAACCAATTTCAATATTGGCGGCACGCTCCATATTAGATTCAATTTCGTTAATATGCCTTCCAATGGTCAGCACACCTTCCTTGATAATTGTGCCTTGTGAATTTCCGCTTCTTTCTGCCGAATTAACGGCCAGTTCAATATTGGCGTTGTTCAGATGATTTCTAACATCTTTCATCAGATGAGTATCGATTTTGGCCGCTTTATGAATATATAAATAGCGTTCAAAAATAAGGTACAGCGTATAAAATAATAAAATGGCAATTGGAATTAAGAACAGTCCACCCTTAAAAATAAATTCTAAAACTGAAACTTCATTGGTCAATGCAGCATTGGCTGTTTCTGCTACTGGAAGTGCTTGTGCTAATGTATCGGCTTGTACCTGCAAAAATGTACTCATCATATTTATTTAATTTTTTCTATTTAATTCTGAAAATAATTTCAATTTTGTATTGCTTAAATACGCTTCACAATATAAACGAAAAAAAGTGTATTAAAGTATATGTAACGCTGAATTTTTTCCCAAAATTATGAACTACAAAGAAACACTGGATTGGATGTTTAACAAATTGCCGATGTATCAGACACAAGGCGCAACAGCCTATAGAAAGGACATTACCAATACTGTATTACTAGCTAAGCATTTAGGAAATCCCGAACAGTATTTGAAATGCATACACGTAGCCGGAACCAACGGAAAAGGTTCAACTTCGCACCTCCTAACTTCCGTATTAATGGAAGCAGGATACAAGGTTGGGCTGTATACATCTCCGCATTTAAAGGAGTACCGCGAACGCATTGCCATCAACGGGGAACCAATGTCTGAGGAGTATGTGACTGATTTCATGAACAGGAACAAAACATTTTTTGAAGCCAATGAATTGAGTTTTTTTGAAATGAGTGTCGGATTGGCATTCGAATACTTTGTCAAAGAGAAGACAGACATCAACATTATTGAAGTTGGAATGGGCGGAAGATTGGATTCTACCAATATCATTACGCCAATAGTTTCTGTAATTACCAATATTGGATTAGATCACACCCAGTTTCTAGGCGATACGCTGGAAGCCATTGCTTTTGAAAAGGCCGGAATCATTAAGCATAATATTCCAGTAGTTATAGGTGAATACGTAACAGAGACCCAACCCGTTTTTCTAGCTAAAGCCAAAAAAATGCAGTCCGAAATTTATTTTGCCTCCGATTTAATACTCGAAAATTACCCTTCCGCCCTGATTGGCGATTATCAAATTCAGAATAAGAAGACTGTTTTGCAAACAATAAAAGTTTTACAAGACAATAAGTTACTCACACTATCAGAAACTGATATCAAAAATGGCTTTCTCAATGTGATTGCAAATACAGGTCTGCAGGGCAGATGGCAACAATTGGTAGAAAACCCGAAGGTTATTTGCGACACCGCTCATAATTCGCATGGGCTCAAAATTGTTTTGAATCAGTTAAAGAAGGAGCGTTATGATAAACTTCATATTGTTTTGGGTGTGGTAAATGATAAAAACCTGGAAGAAATCCTGCCATTATTTCCTAAGGACGCTATTTATTATTTTTGTAAACCAAATATACCAAGAGGTCTGGATGTTAAAATCCTAAAAGAAAGA
>JANNYV010000691.1:0-7821 GCA_031410275.1 Bacteroidota bacterium | reverse complement strand
GAAGGCTTTGGTATTCCGATATTGGAAGCCATACAATGTGGAGTGCCATCCATTGTTGCCAATACGTCGTCGATGCCGGAAGTGGCCGGAAATACGGCCATACTTGTTGATCCTAAAAATATAGATGAAATAGCCGGCGCCATGTCTACATTATATAAAGATGAAAATCTTCGCAATAAACTCATAAGCGCTACAAAGACTCAACTCGAAAAATTTAATTGGGATAAAAGTGCTATTGACTTTTATTATATTGTTGAAAAAATTACTTCGCCAAAATAAGGATTCTATTTCGATAAGAGTACTTTTGAAACTCATAAACAAAAAATGGCTGTAAATACTCCTGCATATAATATTAAAATTGATCACTTTGAAGGTCCGTTTGATTTGTTGCTCTTCTTTATTGAACGTGATGAAATTGATATTCAAAACATTCCTATCTTTTCGATTACGGAAGAATTTCTCACGTATATCAAACAACTCGAGGAATTGAATATTGAATTGGCCAGTGAGTTTATTTTATTTGCATCGACGCTGATTCGTATCAAAGCGAAAATGTTATTGCCACGAAAAGAGATTGATGAACATGGGAATGAAATTGATCCACGTAAAGAACTCATCGATAAAATACTTGAATATAAACGTTTCAAGGAAGCTTCTGAAGAAATGAAAACCATGGAAGCCGAACGCATGTTGCAATTTGCTCGCGGCAATGTAAGTTCTGAATTAAGCTCGATAGGGGAAACCATGAGCGAAGGAACAGAAATACAATCTGTCACCTTGTTTAAATTATTTCAAAGTTATGAGAAGGCTATGAAGCGTATGCAGGACAGGCTTTCGAACCCGCAACATGTGGTTGTAAAATATAATTACACCATGGAGGGACAACGTGATTTTTTACTTGAATGGGCCAAGCGCGAAGGGAAGATAGCTTTTGAACGAATTTTTCAATCATGTGAAGATCGCATACATGCAATCTTCAATTTTTTAGGTATATTAGAATTAACCCAACAAAAATATCTCAATATACTTGTGGGCGAAGGCAGAAATAATTTTATACTCGAATGGAATAATGAAAGGGTAGAAGAGGAAGAGATTGATGTCAGAGCGTAGTTATAATAATTTACCGTATCCGAATAAACAAGGTATGTTTACCACTTGCATCTGTATTAATCATAATTCGTAAAGTTGGCATTAAGGGGTCAGATGTAAATTTGTATTCTACATCTTTTACATCCTCGTTTACATTGGCGTACATCGCATCAGTAGAATGGTCGGTATCTTCCCAAGCACCTTCCAAACAATCTTCTAATTCTGTTTGTATTTTTTCAAATTCAATCAATATAATTTCCCTGTCTGCCGATGTTTTATACTCTGCAATAAAGGCTCTTTCATTTTTATACCACGATAGGTAATTGCTTTTGGCACCTCTCAATTTTAACTTGCTGAAATTAATTTTCTTTTCCGCATTTTTTTCTTGCCCTTCAATTTCTTTAAATCTCGAATTCCTTCCGGCTTTAATAATGGCTGTCAGTTGTTTGCAAACAGGTTCAGGAATATCTTCAGCCGCATTTGCATCATTTGAAACCACTTGTTGTCTGGGCGTTCGTTCGGCTTTCGCTTCTTCTAATTGATCGATTCGTTCCTGTTTTTTTTCCATGGCCATTCGCTCTCTTTCCTCGGGTGTCACAACCACTCGTTTTGGTTTAACAGCAGTTTTATCAGTCTCTTCTTCATCTGCATCATCTTCCTCTTTTTCTTTTCGTACGGCTTGCTTATTGACAGCTATATTTTTTGGAGCTTCAATTATATACATTGGTATTTGTCCATCGGCGCCATGCAGCAATTCTGCTTTTACGGCTTTATGTTCAGATGGATATTTTGCAATCAGTTCTTCAAACCGTTTAGCGAATGTATTGGCTGCTTTTGCTTCAGTAAAAAAGAATGCATTTGAAGGCATGTATGAACTGATCGTATCATTTTTTACAAGGTTGATACATTGCGTTCCTTCGGCACATTTTATGTTTACGGTAAATCCGATGGCAGAGGCTTCTACTTGTATACCACCAATATCGCTCAATTTGATTCGTTGTGTATTGGCCACATTTTGTCTTTGTTCTAATGTGCCTGTTTGAGCAAAAAAAGTGAGCATCGATGCATTGTCTGCACTAAACAAGGTTATAAACCTGTTGAGTTCTTTCACTAACTCGGTACCAGTTAGCTGTGCATTTATTTTATTGAATGATAAAATAAGAACGAACAGGAAAAAATATTTTTTCATATCATTATGTATTTGTTTACTAGACTGAATTACAATATTACACTGAAAAATATCGCCAAATGTGTTGTCTTCAGAATATTTTATTCTAGGTCTTTTTTCATTTGATCTGCATATGTTGGAATTTGCTTATTGTCATTTGGCCATTTGTTTAATTCGTCATACCAAATATTGAAATTCTTTTTGTCTTTTTGTTTGTAATAATATTGAATAATGTTGTAACAATTTTCAGCATTGTAACTATTGTCCTTTAAAACTTTAGTTGAGTTGTAAAATTGCTTTGTTGCCTTTTCAATCCCGTCTGTTTTTGTCAAACTATAAATATATTCTTTGTTTATGTAGGCATCTGCAGGGTTTTTCGCTATTGCTATTTCTAATATTTCAACAGCTTTTTTATATTCTTTTAAGCAATTGTAAGAAAAGGCAAGTTCAACTGCTAATCCTTCAAAATCCGGGTCAATTTCATTTGCTTTCATTAAAAATGAAAGTGCTTTTTCGCATTCATTCCAACCATTATATATAAATCCCCATTTGTATTGCCGCTTAACTGTATTAAGGTCAGATTTATAAAATTTAAGCCATTCAGGTATTGGCTCAATTTGTAAATCCTTAAATAAATTTTCGGGTATTATTGCAACCTTTACGCTATTCGGTTCTAACCTTACTTTGAGACTTGCGTCCTTTATTTTCTTAATTTCGAATGTGCCATCTTTTTGGGGTTTAAATGTTCCTTCGCTATTTAGTGTCAAACCTGCTTGCTCGTCAATATAAATAAATCCATAGTTGTAGGTGCTATCTTTATTTATAGTAAAGGCAACCCATTTGTCTTCACATTCTACATATCGTTTATCAAAATTTAGATTTACTTGTGCCTGGACTTTTATTGACAACAAGGTTAAAATTATTATTACCCTTTTCATATTTATTATTTTTGGGGATTCCGCAATATTGACATCACTACAATATTACATTGAAAAATTTAGAAGAGCAACATGGGCAAGAGCACATCAATGGAATAAATTTGACAACTTTCTAAAAGTTGTCAAGTTGGTTTGACATACATCAATGGAATAGATTTGACAACTTTCCAAAAGTTGTCAAATTGGTCGTGAAATTGGTTTGTCATACATGTATGGAATAGATTTGACAACTTTCCAAAAGTTGTCAAATTGGTCGTTAAATATTTGATTGAAGTGAGGAGCATTCGTTGACGATAGCGTGAGGGATTGCAGCGGATACCCCGCAAATGAAGCGCAGCGGAATGCGGAGTATGAGCCCTGATAGAGGCATCAGGATAAACTCCTAGCCCGGCCCCGAAGCAGACCCGTTGACAAATTGAGACCCGTTCAATTATACGAAAACTCGCTTTGTCAACGGGGCGCTTCGGGGCACGCCCTGACACTTCGGTCAGGGAAAACCCAATTACTTTATCCGGTGTTTTTCATCTGACAAAATATTCTCTTGTGTCCATGCAATTTGTTTTTGAAAAGCAGTCTTCCGCTTCGCACAATTTTCAACAGCGCATAAGGAGCATTGAGTAGATAGGCAGCCATCCATATGAATAAAAAACTCAGCCTTATTTTTGAAATGTGTTCGGAGCAAAGCGGTCAATGAATCGACAATGGCATGGCCTTCGTGAATATTGATATAAAAAGGAACGGTGAGATGACAATCGATATGATAAAAACCTGCGTAGTCGATGACACGCATATTGTGAATGTCAATCCAATTTGGTTTACGATGTTGATTCAGTACATCAACAATTTCATTCATGATGGCGGCGTCAGATTCATCCATGATACCGGAGACCGATTTCCGGATTATTTTATAACCTGTATAAATTATTATGACTGCAAAAATAAATGCGGCCGCACTATCTATCCATTGATAACCGGTTATCATGAGTAATACAATACCGAGTAACAGACCCATAGTAGAATATGTGTCAGACTTTAAATGGGAGCCGCTTGCAATGAGTATGGGTGAATTTTCTTTTCGCCCTTTATCGATACAAAGTTGCCCGACAAAATAATTCACTACGGCAGAAACTGCAATCAATATCAACCCATAATTGAGTTGTTTTAATGCATGCGGATGCCACACATTATTGATGGCTTCACCAATAATAACAAAGCCTGCGATACTGATTAAAATACCTTCAATGGCTGATGAAATAAATTCTACTTTACCATGCCCGTAAGGATGTTCTTTATCTTTTGGTTTCGATGAAAGTATGATGCTATATAAGCCAATAAAACCGGCAATGACATTTACAATACTTTCGAGTGCATCGGTGAATATGGCCACCGAACCGGTGATAAACCAAGCAATCATTTTGATGATAAAAAGTGACACAGAAACAAGAACCAACATTCGTTGCATGCGGATTGTTTGCAGGCTCTTGTTCATACATAATTTAATTTAATCACCGGTTCGAAATGAAAGGCCACAGCCTACAAAATAATCAGGCGCATTTTTATTCACTCCGAAACCTCCACTGATATCCAATTGAAAATTTGAATTGATTAAATAAGTAAAGCCCATATCGTAATTGTGCTCAGCTTTCTTTCCTTGTGCTGAACCAAACAACTCGACGTAGGAACCAATTTTTGATGAAATACCATAGCCTAATGAAAGAGTATAAACACCTGCAGGTGCTGTTGTTACTCCGTCCCATTCAGCACCAAGATTATAACTGAAACTCATTTTATTACTGAGCGTATGTTGCATTAAAAAGCGAAAGGTTGTAAATACATTATCCTTGTTAAATTCTTTACTTGCTAAAAAAGGTAGGCCAACATGAAGAAGTAGGGACGTTTTTGGAAGACATTTTTTCTCATCGAACAAATTTATTTTGCAACCAATTAGGGTGGGGTTGAATTGTTTTTTTTTGATGGTGACATCATTGGCTTGTTGATACCTAATATCATAGTCAGTGATCAATCGAAGTTCGACTTTGTCGCTGAGTCCGAATTTTGTGAGAATATTAGGTGTAGTAAAATTTGAAGTCGTTTTATTTTCTCCTTCATATACAAAACCAAATTCCATTTGAAGTTGTCTTTTGGGCGTAATAGAAGGGCTTTCAGTTTGATCTGGGCGATCAGTTTGTATGGGCGATTTTTCTTGGGCTTTTATTGTTTGAATCATGCAAAGAAAAACAATGACAACTAAGTATTTAGGCATAAGTTATTTATTTTACTTCATGCATTAATTTTCGAATCAATACAGAAATGGCTATCATCACGACTCCGGCGATTAAGGCATAAATGGCCAATTGATAATAGCCTTCTGTAAAGCCTTGAAGCTTTGTATGAATGCTTGCATTTTCATCCGGGCTCGACATACCTGCACCTAATAAGCCCGCTGCATACTGTCCATAAGCGCTTGCTAAAAACCACATACCCATCATCATACCGCCTAAATTTTTCGGAGATAGTTTTGTAATAATAGATAAGCCAATTGGAGATAAACAAAGTTCACCAACTGTGATGACCAAGTAGGCCAAGGTAAACACATTCAACGATGTAATGCCTTCGACATTTGCAAAAAAACGTGTGTAATAAAATACCCAGAAGGCTGCGGCCAAGAATAAAAAGCCTAAGCCGAATTTAATTACTGTATTGGGTTCTAATTTTCGTTTTGCCAATGCCAACCAAAGTAATCCTATCAAAGGGCTAAACACAATCACAAAAAGTGAATTGGCGGTATTGTTTACGATATTAGGATTGATATGAAAAAACAATAAGGAATCTGTCAAATTATATTTTGCAAACAAGGCTAATGAACCACCGCTTTGTTCGAAGAAGGCCCAAAAAATAATAGAGAATATAATAAAGATAAAAGCCGCAATTAATTTTCGTTGTGTCACAAATTCTTTTGCTTTCATTGTTTCATAAATAAAATAAATGATGGCTAAAGGTCCGACGGTATACATAAAATAATCAGTATAGTCGGTGTTCTTAACCATGATAAAAATAAGCGGAATAGATAATAAAGCACCTACATAGACAGCAATTTCTCTGAAGGTTCTTTTTTTAGTTTCCATGGTGGCAATTGGTGAATCGCCAATAGGGCCTAATGATTTTTTAATAAAAATAAATGTTATCAATCCAATGACCATCACAATAGCGGCAGAGAGAAAAGCATAGTTCCAACCGAAGTCTTTACTGGTACCGAGGTAAACACAAACGGCGCCACCCAACAAGGCACCGATATTAATACCTGAATAAAATAATCCGAATCCGGCATCTCTTCGCGGGTCACCTTCTTTATACAAATCGCCTACCATAGAAGAAATATTGGGTTTAAAAAAACCGGTACCAATAATAGACAATGAAATGCCGAGGAAAAATAAATCTTTGGGAGAAAAGGCAATTAGTAAATTTCCGGTAATCATGATGATGGCGCCGAAGGTCAGGGATTTTTTATACCCTAAAATTTTATCGGCAAATATTCCGCCAATAAATGTAAACGCATACACAAACGCCTGTATAGCACCGTACTTGAGATTGGCTTCTTTATCAGAAAAAGCTAATCCTAAAAGTTTGTCAGCCATGAAGATGGTCAACACACCACGCATACCATAGAAACAAAACCGTTCCCACATTTCAACCAAAAATAAATACCATAATTGCTTCGGATATTTTCCTTCAAAATTTTGTATCTCCTCGAGTGTTAATTGATTTTCCATTTGCTAAAATTATTTGAAGGTGTAATATAGAATGAATAATGATAAAAATAAAACCTGCTTAGAAATATCATGCAGAATGTTCTCTTGCCTTGTTACTGTTGTTCATGAACTAGCATGTTTCTTTTCAAGTCTTGAATTTGATGTTGGTACAACCAAAAATGATTCGACAGGGTAGGAGTCCAATGCTGTATGTCTCTCGACATTGTATCAATAAAAAATGCAAAATGCACTGCAAATAAATAAATGTAGTATTACTTCCTTCGCGCCGGTTTTAGCCTCGGACAATATTTTTTTATTTTAATTTCCGAGTAGGCAACATAAGCATCTAACAAACTATCTATTTGTTTATCATACCGTCTTTGCTCTGGTTCATTGATACTATGATTTGTTTCTAAATCGTACAAGGTTTCTGCTTCCTGATTACTTGCCGAAAATCGTGAAAAGAGCTTGTTTTGTTGTGCCTTGTTAAATGTGTTGATACTATCACTCAATAATTTTCTGAATTTCCGAACAGATATTTCTGCAATATCAAAATGCCGTTGCTCATGGTTTAAAATATAGTCAGATTCCGTATTCTTCCATGATTTCGATTTATCAAACAGTGCGCTCACTTCAAATGTAATTGTATCACCAACATAGGAACCATTGAAACTGATGACACTATAACAGTATGCATCTGCTTCTATATGAATAGTAGTGGTTGTTCCATCTTCAGTAAAAATTGAGTCCTTCGCAATATGGCTCTTCTTGATAATATTGCTGTCGAGTGTTCCCCGGAAATCTTCCCAAATCAATTTGTTGCTTGCATCCCAAGGTTTATATTTTTCATTATGAATGTTGACAAAGCTCACATTCA
>JANNYV010000690.1:0-4190 GCA_031410275.1 Bacteroidota bacterium | reverse complement strand
CACTAAAATCATACAGGTTTTCTTGTAAGCGTGCTACAGAGGAAGGTGATAAATTTTTGTAGAGGTTCGATGATTTTTGCCAGCCATTTTTAAAAATCACTTTTTTGAGCTGTGCTCTAAAATCTTCAATAGGCACATTGATAAGTTTACATAAAAATAGGGTGTCAAAATCAGCGGTGATTTTTTTTGGTTCCACTACCAAATCGTACACGATACTATTATTCATCAACACCTTATTATTCCGGTCATAAACAATACCGCGAGGAGGATATATTTTTTTGATATAAATGGCTTGTCCGAGCGCTGCCTGTTTATATCCGCCAACATCAAAGACCTGTAAAAAAAGCAAGCGAATGATAATGATAACAGGAATAGCAACGAAAAGAATTTTAATGAATACGCTTCTATTCTGTGTAAAGTCAGCCATGAAAAATTGGAAAAATTTTCACAAAGGTAAAAGGCTAATGCAATTCAACGAAAAGAGATATTCACATTTTTTAAAAAGTGTAAAATACAAGATTTGAGATAGGAGATTTGAGATTAGAGAGAGGGGTCAACGGCGAATTATAATTTCAAAATTAAATTTCATTTCAAATTCTAATTGTCTACTTTTGAAGCCTTACAGAAACGTATGAAAATAGAAATTACTGGAGGTGATTTGACCTTAAAAGAGTTTTATAAAATTGTGTATGAAAACGCAACGGTTGTATTAAATAAATCGGCTGTTGGCGATTTGGAGAATTGCTATAAATTTTTGAAAGAATATTCGGAAAAGAAATTGATTTACGGGATCAATACAGGGTTTGGTCCTATGGCACAATACCGGATAAATAATGAAGACCGGAATCAGCTTCAATATAATTTAATTAGAAGTCATGCGAGCGGATGCGGTGCTATTCTTCGTCCTGAATTTTTGAAAGCCACATTGGTAGCTCGTTTGTCGAGTATGATGAAGGCCAAGTCAGGCATTCATAAAAGTACAGTAGAGGTATTGAAAGACTTTATTAATCACAATATTCTTCCTCAAATATTTGAACATGGTGGCGTAGGAGCGAGCGGCGATTTAGTACAATTGGCTCATGTGGCACTTTGCCTGATTGGAGAAGGTGAGGTAATGTTTGAAGGTAAATTGCAATCGACCAAAAAGGTGTTGGCCAAAACAAAAATCAAACCCCTCGATGTATATATCCGTGAAGGCTTGGCCTTGATGAATGGCACTTCATGCATGACCGGCATTGGAATGATTAATACTGTTTTAGCATACCGTACCGCCAAATGGCAAATTATTATGAGCGCCATGGTGAATGAAATATCGGAAGCCTATGACGATCATATCTCAAAGGAACTGAATCAGGTAAAGCCACATAGCGGTCAGCAGGAAATTGCCAATGCCATGCGAAAAATTCTTCGTGGCAGCAAACTCATGAAAAAGCGGCAGGAGCATTTATACGATAAAGAAGTAACAGAAAATATTTTAGATGATAAAGTGCAAGAGTATTATAGTTCACGTTGCTTGCCGCAAATCATTGGCCCTATTTGGGATACGATTAAATACACTGAAAAGGTTTTGACCGCTGAAATAAATTCTGTGAATGATAACCCCATCATTGATTATAAGAATGAACATATTTATCATGGCGGAAATTTTCATGGTGATTATGTCTCGATTGAAATGGATAAATTGAAAATTGCCATTACGAAACTATCTATGTTGGCAGAGCGGCAGTTGAACTATTTATTGAATCATAATTTAAATAAAAAACTTTCGCCTTTTATTAATCTTGGTAAACTCGGTCTGAATTTTGGTTTGCAGGGAATGCAGTATACGGCTACATCTACCGTCGCAGAAAATCAAACACTAAGTAATCCGATGTATGTGCATAGCATTCCTAATAATAATGATAATCAGGATATCGTGAGTATGGGATCAAATGCAGCATTGATGTGTAATCGTGTGATAGAAAATACTTTTGATGTGTTGGCGGTGCATTTAATTGCCATTTGCCAGGCAATTGATTACAGAGGCATTCAAACAAAATTATCGCCCATTACAAAAAGTCTTTACGATACCATCCGAACTATGATACCCGTTTTTGTTGATGAACCAAAGGCTAGATATGAAGAGTTAGCGGCTGTGCGGAAGTATTTGGCCGAGAATGATCTTTATTAGATGGAAGATAAGAGATAAGAGATTATTCATTTATTTTGGGGTAACCTGAAAATGCAATGAGAAAAATAAACTTGAATTGTCTTTTGTATTGCGGCAACGATTGTAGCGGAAATACCCTGACGCTTCGGTCAGGGATTGTAGCGGAAAGCGTGTGTGCCGCCCAAATATTCCCACTAAATTTTTGGCACCCTATTTTGTACTCTTTTTGAACATCGATTACCAATCTCAAATCTCACATCTATTATCTCCGATCTTTCCTAAAAACTTCTTCGTAACATTGAAAAAATATTTATATGAAAAAAAATAGATTCCACTTTGTACTGCTCATCTTTGTTCACATTGCCTCATTTGCCCAACCCGTACTCGATTCATCAAATTGCAATCCGGGAATAGGTGATATTTTTATTTTCAAAAATTGTAACGGACTAACTAATGTTGGATTGCCGGGCGCAAATCAAACATGGAATTTGAGCGCATTTTCTGTGACAAACACAAATACCTATGCATGCTACTCAACGACAGGAAGCAGTTTTCCTTCGGCTTCAGTGAGGATGAATAGCGGAAGTTCCAATATTTATTATACCACCTCTTCATCCGTGTTAGAAACTAGCGGAATAGAGGACGGAGTTGGTACAGTATATACGTATTCAGACAATGAAAAAATATTGAACTATCCATTTACTTTTGGAAATGCTTTTTCTGATTCTTGGGCCAACTCATTCAATAATGGAGTGCAGACATTTAGAACGGGAACAACGGCTACTACTGCTGACGGATACGGAACTCTTATTTTGCCGGGCGGAACCTATACCAATATACTTCGCGTAAAAATGATTCAAACATATACTGATTCTGTTCCGGGTTTGGGCAATGTATATGCCTATGTAAACACGATGTACAATTGGTATAAAACCGGCAATCATCAACCTATAGCTAGTGTTTCGAGCTTAGTGATTAATGGCGCACCACCCATTTTATTTGGTAAATATCTTGGCGAAATTGCTGTTCCGGTAAAGGATATACACGAGAATGAAACAGCCGGAATCATAGTATATCCTAACCTGGCTGTTACTAGTTTTACAGTCATGTTGCATACAGAAATTCCCGAGGTAACATTTAGTTTGAATGATATCATAGGGCAAGAAATTCCACTCCATATTGTTCAAAAATCTTCTACAGAATTTGTTATTACTCCAACCAGAATGAATACCGGTATTTTCACTTTGACTATTTTTAAAGAGGGGCATAAAATAGGTTCAAGAAGAATTGTAATGAACGCTGAATAATTTTCTTTGATCATTTTCCACCCTTTTTCAGCTACTAATAGTCGGACTAATATCCTACTCGAATTAATTTTACTTTTACATCATGTCCATTAAAGTTATAGTGTATGACGACAATAAAGACAGACGTGAGAGTTTGAAGATACTGATTAAAATGCAGCGTGAAATGGCATCTACCGGTATCTTTAAAGATTGCGTTTATATACTAGATGATATACTTGGTACAAAGCCGGATGTAATTTTGATGGATATTAATATGCCTGAGATGAGTGGAATTGAAGGCCTAAAAATGGTGCGCAAATCGTACCCGGATATCAAAATAATTATGCAAACAGTATTTGATGATACCGATAAAATATTTGCCGCGATTGAAGCAGGAGCAGATGTTATTTTTTGAAGACCACTCTAACGGCTAAAATTTTAGAAGGCATCAACGAAGTAATGGAAGGTGGTGCGCCTATGACAGCTCCCGTAGCTAAAAAAGTACTTTCCAATGTGAACATGTATATCAAACGAATTTATAAAAAACTACAAGTACATTCTGCAACCGAGGCCATTTCGAAAGCGATAAAAAATAAGGTGGTTTAAGATTTTACTGCTATTTTCCTATCTGTCCACTATTTTTAGGGCGTGCCCTAAAGCGAAAAGCAATGACGTCTAAAAGCATTCAGGTACACGTTGCTTTTCTGCTTTGGGGCCGGGCTATCCGCTTCAATATTTTTTGCTTAACGCTGGCA
>JANNYV010000689.1:0-3466 GCA_031410275.1 Bacteroidota bacterium | reverse complement strand
CATTAATAAAAATCAAATTTGTAATTCCGATAGTGTAATTGTTACCTATACAGGAACACTTGATCCTTTAAATATTTATACATTTAATCCTGATGGCGGTGTAATTCTTTCAGGAAGTGGAAAAGGACCTTATAAATTAAGATGGAATAGCGCAGGAACAAAAAATATTTCGTTTCAAGTAACGCTCAATGGATGTCAAAGTTTAATTGTTACAAAGCCGGTCACTGTTATTCAAACCCCTGATGTAAAAGCAATTTATGATAGTAGTATTTGTATTGATGCCACAGCCAATATTGAAGCAGTTACTGCCGCAACAAGTAGTGTGTATTTATGGACATTGAATACCGCAAATTTAGTTGCAGGTAGTACAAGTACAGCGGGGCCTTTGACATTATCCTGGACTAGCCCGGGTACAAAGTATGTTTATATTCAATGCGATAATCAAGGATGTTTCTCTAATATTGATACAGCCGTTATTAAAGTACATGAATTACCAACTGCCAATATCAGTAGCATGGATAATACAAATTTATATTGTGAAACAGAAGAAGCGCATCTGATGACCGATGATATTCCGAATTCAAATTTCCAATGGCAACCTGTTGAATTCTTTATCCACTATGATTATAACAAGGCTACAATGCTCGCTTATGACACGACTTTAGTTTCTGTGAAAGTAACAACAGGATTTGGTTGTACCGCAACAGATACGATGAGTATTTATACAGAACCTTGTGAAGACTTCTTTATTCCAAATTCATTCACTCCAAACGGTGACGGACATAATGATATATTTCATGTGGTTGGTTTACGATTGAATGCGCAGGTTGAAATGGTTATTTATAACCGATGGGGGCAACAAGTATTTCAATCGAGCGATGCAAACCTAGGATGGAATGGCTACTACAAAGGTGATAAAGCTGAGTCAGCAGTGTACTTCTATAATATCAAAATAACATTCCCAACCGGCATAGCCAAAACAATGAAAGGCGATGTGACTTTGTTGAGATAAGGCTATTGAAATATGAAAATGTAATTTGAAGTATCATCATCTGTAATTTAAATGCACAATATAATCGGTAATACTTGGTGTTCTAGAGTTTTAATTCCGTCGGTGTGAAAATTTAATCTATGGGTCTGAAGAGATAAATTATCAAGGCACGAGATGCTAACACACATTACCTATGCCTCAATCTCGCGCTAGGGTGTTTTAGAAAGAGAAAGAGAAACTGAAAGAAAAAGAGTGAGTCACCAATAATAGCGTTTTTTATTCTCCGCAGTCCCGAAATGGAGACCGCTGATAAAAAGTATGAAAAGGAATCAAATAAAAATAGTACAATCTATTATTTATACCGCAACTGTTGCTTTAATATGCGGATGACTTTCATAACCGGTTAATTCAAAGTCTTCAAAAATAAAATCTTCTATTTCTTTTCTATCTGAATTAATTTGAATACTTGGCAAAGCAAAAGGTGTTCGTGTCAATTGCAGTCTAGCTTGTTCGATATGATTATTATATAAATGCACATCACCGAAGGTATGAATAAATTCGCCGGGTTCTAAATGACATACTTGTGCAATCATCATAGTGAGTAAGGCATAGGATGCAATATTAAAAGGCACTCCAAGAAATACATCAGCACTTCGTTGATAAAGTTGACAACTTAATTTATTATTTGCTACATAAAATTGAAAGATGGTATGGCAAGGCATTAAAGCCATGTCAGATAATTCTGCTACATTCCATGCACTCACTAAAATTCTCCGGCTGTCCGGATTCGTTTTCAGTTGATAGATAATATCTTTGAGTTGATCAAATGTTTCCCCATTTTTTCCGGTCCAACTTCTCCATTGCTTGCCATAAACAGGGCCTAAGTCACCATTTTCCTTTGCCCATTCATCCCAAATTTTCACGCCATGTTCCTGCAAATAATGCACATTGGTATCGCCTTTTATAAACCACAACAATTCATAAATGATAGATTTCAAATGCAACTTTTTGGTAGTTACCATTGGAAAACCTTTTCTCAAATCGAAGCGCATTTGATAGCCAAAACAACTTAAGGTTCCTGTTCCTGTACGGTCATTTTTTTGAACACCATGTTCAAGTATATGTTCGAGAAGAGTAAGGTATTGTTGCATGAAAACAAAAGATGAATATTAGATTCGGATGTCTATCCTTTGATTATGACCTGTTTAATATACGTCCACCACCGGCAAAATACTTAGACCAATAGGCACTCGTCAAATTTGCAATAGAGACTCCTTTACTTGAAGCTGAATGCACAAAGAAATTATTTTTAAGATAAACACCAACATGTGAAATTCGTGATGAATTTACTTTAAAGAAAACTAAATCACCCTCTTTCAAGTCTGCAGGGTTTTTGATAAGTTCAGAAGAATTAAATTGAAGGCACGCGGTCCGTAAAAGATCCATACCGAATACATACTTATATAATGTTTGAACGAAGGCACTGCAATCAACACCTTTCTTAGAAGTGCCACCCATTCTGTATTTTACGCCGTACCAATCATCTATAAAATGATAAAGCATCACATTCGAAATCTGATTCGGGAGCACCTCTATCATACAGGAGTACTTATCTTGTACCCAATCCATCATACTTGAACCAAATGAATTCTCTTCCTTTTTAGGTGCGGCAACAGTTTTGGTAACTGTGCGATTATTTAGTAAATCAGAACTGATAATGGTAGTCAGTGTAACCGGCGGCATTTTTTTGTCTGCTGTGACAAGTGATGTCACAATTTTATCTGTTTCTGGAATCAGCGTTTTTTTATCGCTTGCTTTTACTTGTGCAACTGATTTTGCAGGTAGGGCCACTAATTTATCACTAGGGCCTTTTTTAAGTTGAAGGACTTTAGTCTTGCTCGAAACAGCATATGTATTCTTACTGTCTACTAAAGGCTTAGGAGACATTTTCAGTAAGTGATTATGAATAAAATCAATCGGATCAATTTTGCGTTGAGCCACAGTATTTTCTCTACCGCAATCATCTGCTGTTTGAGCATAGGTATTTAACCCCGCTAAAAGGCATATGAAAATGAGAACGCCAAACTTCTTTAGTACTTGCATGATGTCAGAATTTTTTGGTTGCCGCAAATATAGAGTTTCAGTCCGGCAAAATCTCCCTTAACTTGTTTCAAGAATGTTAAATTAATATAATATGAATTTTATCAAGCTACTAGCGGCTTTGGAGTTTAGGAGTTGTTAGGAAATTGTCTCAAAATTACTTTTCCTTGCAATAATTTGGGCTGAAATAGAATAAAAGAAGCAATAATCTTCGTTGAATAATTTATTTGACAATGTTTCTTCTTGGATTTTCAAACAAAAATTTGCTTACAAAATTTTTGCGATTACATTTGTAGCGGCAAGTCTTATACGACCAGCTCCTGCTAATCCTCCAGGATGGGAACATAGCAAAGGTATGTGGTTGAGCGGTGCGAT
>JANNYV010000688.1:0-15251 GCA_031410275.1 Bacteroidota bacterium | reverse complement strand
TGGTATTGTTTGGTGAAAGCAGTGATAAGATAGAATATAAGTTGGCTGCTTGTTGTCAGCCTATACCGGGCGATGATGTGTTTGGTTTTGTGACCAGTGCAGAAGGGTTGAAAATTCATCGTGCAAATTGCCCGAATGCGGCTACTTTGTTGGCCAATTATGGACATCGAGTGATTAAAGCGAAATGGGCAAAGAACAAAGAAATTACATTTCTTACAGGTGTTAAAATAAATGGTATTGATGATGTTGGTATTATTAATAAAATCACGAATGTCGTTTCGGGTGAATTGAAAATGAATATGCGTAGCATGAGTATCGATTCATTGGACGGATTGTTTGAAGGTACGATTATGGTATTCGTCAATCATAAGGAAGAGCTTGATGATTTGTGTACACGTCTTGAATCATTAGAAGGAATTAATAAGGTGCT
This sequence comes from Bacteroidota bacterium, assembly GCA_031410275.1. Lineage (GTDB taxonomy): Bacteria > Bacteroidota > Bacteroidia > Chitinophagales > Chitinophagaceae > OLB11. The sequence goes on along the minus strand of JANNYV010000688.1, from coordinate 14,821 downwards.
GAGATTGGATATGGAGTAGGTGTTATAAATGAGTAATTATAAATGAGGAATGAGGAATAAGGAGTGAGAAATAAGGAATTGGAGTTTAAAAATCCGAAGAACGAAATTCTAAATGAGATCCTAAAGAAGAAGATGGTGTACCGGACATCGAACATCGACTACCCCTTTACATCCAAGGCATCACGCAATGCATTTCCTAATAAATTAAAAGCCAATACTATCAGCATAATTGCCAACCCGGGGATGATAGCCAGCATGGGATGATTGGTAATAATAAAATTATAATTTTCTTTAATCATTAAGCCCCATGAGGAGACCGGAGGCTGCACACCAATACCAAGAAAACTTAAACCCGCTTCAATTAAAATAGCCGTTGCGAAATTACTCGCAGCCATGACAATCGTTGGCCCTAATACATTGGGCAAAATATGTTTTATAATAATTCGTGATGAAGAAAAGCCCATCACTTTTGCAGCCTGAATAAATTCGAGTTCTTTGAGCGACAGTACTTGTCCACGTATGAGACGCGCAGTGCCCACCCACATGGTGAAACCAACCGCAATAAATATTTGCCAAAACCCTTTTCCCAATGCAAATGTGATAGCAAATACCAATAGCAAAGTTGGAATGGCCCAAAGTACATTTATCAACCAAGTAATTAGTTGATCAATCCATCCGCCAAAATAGCCACTCAATGCACCGAGTAATACACCAATAAAAATTGAAATCAACACCGCAATAAAACCCACTGCCATGCTAACACGGGTGCCTATTAAAAGACGTGATAGTACATCTCTTCCCTGACGGTCGGTGCCAAGCCAAAAGGTACGATGTATAATTATTTTTTCTTCGATATTGTCTGAAGAATTTGCTGAAGGTAAAATTTGCTTTAACGAAAATGAAAGTGGTTCACTTAACTGTTCATCTAAAATATGATTGATATAAATACTATCATTTTTTATGGTATAACTTGTCATCGGAATCAATTCAACATTTGTCTTTCGTCCATTAATTAAAAAGTCGAAAAGACCTTGTGTCGATTTTAATTCGGATGGATTTTTTTTTAAGAATAAACATTCAAAGCCCGGCTTTCTTGTTCCTAATTCAACAATCACGGTATTGGCATCTGTTGTATGGTCGGGCGAAAGCGGATACGCAAAAACGGCAACCAGCACCACAGCAAGAATATACATCACAGACACTAAGGCCGTTTTGTTTTGACGGAAGCGTTTCCAAAATCGTGATGTTGTATTTGCTTTCATTTTTTTACTTGCCTAAATCATTTGACACCTTAACTAGTTATAGAATTATTTTACTTGTCGTTCCTTCCATTCATATGTGCCCATTTGACCTTTCAAACCTGAATATAAAATATAAGGGATATGTATGAACTGTAAAAGAACGAAAAATAATAATTCCTTTTTCTTTTTAAAAAATGCACTGACTGGAAATAGTAATAATAATTCAACTCCGGTTTTTGACAACCATAAGACTAGGAACGATGTAAATATTGCATGATTAAAAAAACTCATCACGAGTAAGGCAGGGAAAAGTAAATTAAAAATATACACAATAGCCAAAACAGTTTTAATTCGTTTGTCTTCAAATATATTTGCTTTCGAAGCCCAACGTGTTCGTTGTTGTAAAAATGCCTTTATCGTTTGCATTGGATATGTATACACAATGGCATCTTTGCATTTAAGATAGGCCGTTCGATTGGGAAATTGTTTTTCAATTTTATACATCAGCAACATGTCATCACCACTTGCAATATCATCAATGCCTTTGAAACCTTGCACCGCATTAAATGCCTTTCTTGTATAGGCCAGATTGGCACCATTGCACATGGTACCACTTTTCGTATTGGCCAAGGCACCGGTTATTCCCTGCATTGTCATAAAATCAATCGACTGAAATGTTTGAAACCAACTATTGTCTGTTGTGAACAGAACCGGTGATGCAACAAGCTCATGATGATAGGTTTCATAAAAATTTACAATACTCAATAACCAATACTGACACATCTTGCAATCGGCATCTGTTGTAATAATTAATTCGCCACTACTTTGAAGAATACCTACTTCAATGGCTTTCTTTTTATACGCATTTAATATTTTCCCTTCTGTAAAATCAGAAAGGGAAATACAATGTACTTGTTTACATGAAGAGGCGATTTCAGCTGTCCGGTCTGTTGAATGATCATTAATCACAATCACTTCAATTAATTCAGAAGGATAATATTGTGCTGCAATATCATCTAATAGATGTTTGATATGCGACTCTTCATTTCTTGCAGGAATAAGTATGCTGACTTTTGTTTTAGGTGAATAGCTTTTATTCAGTTTATGTTCGTTCAGTCGCAACCATCCTGCTCTGTAATACAGTATGAGCGAGGCATAAAGCAGAAAGAGAACAACCACAAAAAAGTAAAAAAAGTTCAGCATTTATAAATGTTGTATAATATCATTAAATAATTCGATGTCTAAAAGATTGTGTCCTTTATTAAGTAATACAATATTGGCAGAAGGAATTTTTGTCGCAAGTTTTTTTACACAAGTGCCGTTAATAATTGTATCCTCTTTTCCAAAATAGGCTATGATGTCAAAATTATGTTCAGTTTTAACTTTATTAAGCGTATCCAAATCAGGAATCAGTTGCTTCATATTCATCCAAGCATGGTATACTTTTGTTCTGCATTCAGTATCACGCATATGCCACTTCGAAAATGCATACATGGACTTGGGGATGAGTTTTACGTTGTAAAGCAGACTTAGTAAATTCAAATAAACATCTTCGCTTTTTACGAAGTAGGAAAATAAAAAATGGCCTAACGAAGTGTTGGTCGCAATTTTATTCCACCAACGAAGATGAATGCCATCAGGTGCTACAAGAATCAGCTTTTCTATTTTCTCAGGCAAGCATTCGGCCATAACTAAATTAAACCGGCTGCCCATACTGTAAGAAATTCCCGTTATTTTTTTTACCTGATACTTTTTTATCAACTCGTTAATAAAAAATTCAAATTGTTTTTTTTCGATAACCGGTAAATCATTTTGGTAAGGCAAATCAACGACTAGTAAATTATACTTCGCTTTTATTTTTTCCGCCAAAGGCAAAAATACTTCGGCTTGTTGTCCATATCCATAAAACGCAAAAATCCATTCTTCGGCATCATGTGTTAATATGGAATAAGAGAGATTCATTTGTTGGTAAATATAGTGCTTCGAATTAAAAATGTATAGCACATCGTTTGAACTTCAGATATGAACATACTGAAGTCAAATAGAATTGTTCACCGGCTACTAGAATTTGATTTCAAAGACAGTCCCATTATCACCAACAGCAAAGCATGTTTGATTGTCTGCAAATGTAACTCCTCTTAAGTCTTTGTTGGTAAATGGATTTGCCTCCTGCCAATTTTCTCCATCGTCATCACTAATATATACACATCCTTTTTCTCCAACAGCAACAATGGTCTTGTCATAATTTCGTTCAACATCTAAAAAATGCAATTTCTTCTTTGTAATTGAATTTCCATTTCTGATAGTATGCCAGGTATCTCCTCCGTCGCTCGTTTTTTGAATACTTCCTTCGTACCCGACGGTGATTCCTTCTTGCGAATTTTTCCATGTCATGGCTTTAAAAAAATCATTTTTTGCTGTGGTGAAATTCCATGATTGCCCTCCGTCAATCGATTTCATGATGGCACCGTAACCCGAAAAATAGGAAATGCTAGAATCAATAAAATCAATATCGGATATTTCAAAATTCCGTTGTTCTTTAAATTGATTGATACCGCTTCCATTAGTTTTAAATTCACTGATATGACCTTTGCTAAATCCTATACCGCCCACGATAATAGCTGTATCTGTATTTCTAAATCCCACATCTTTCAATTCTTTCCATGAACTATGTTGCACATATTGAAATGTATTACCTGTATCATTACTAATGAAAATGGTACCTCCATAACCAACCGTAATTATTTTCCCGTCTTTAAAAATATCTAATCCATAAATTTCTTTTTTTTCATTCTCGCTTGGCAATGTTACATTCAACCATGTAACTCCACCATCCAATGTTTTGAGCATTGTCGGTTTTGAAAATTGCACACCACCAACTATAAAACCGATTTGTGTATTGAAGAATTTTATTTTATTCAATCGGTCTTGTGTGGGTACTGTTATTTCAGTTGAATAAATTTCCATTTTTTTCTTTGTGCAGGAAAGAAAAAGAACGGTAATCAAAAACGGTATTAAAAATTTATGCATTATTTATTAATCGTTCAATATCATGTGAAGAGAGTTTGGCAAATATTTTTTTTCCGATGGGTGAAAGCTGAGGTTGCTCACAAAGGAAAAGATCTTGCATCAGTTTTTCCATTTCTTGTTCGGATAATTTTTTGCCATGATGAATAGCTTTTTGCATGGCCAATGTTCGTATCAGCTGTTCCCGTTTGTCGAGCTTTACTTCAGAAGCCGAATGCTTGTATGCATCTACTATTTTTTCGATGGATGCGATTTCATTTCCTTGTTTTACATCAGCAGGTATACCTTGTATAATGAATGAATTTTTTCCGAATTCCTCTACCTCATAACCTAGATCAAGTAAATCGGGTAGCATATTTTGCAACAATACTGCATCTGCCGGTGTCAGTTCAAAGGTATGAGGCAATAAGCATTTTTGAATGGTGATAGGGGCGGCATTTACGTTCTCAAATTGTTCATACAAAATACGTTGGTGCGCAAGATGCTGGTCTATTAATAGAAAACCATTTTTAGTGGATGCAATGATATAGGATAAATTTAATTGCATGAATGATTGCCTGAAATCTTCTTTCAGAATATTAAAGTCACTCTCTTCCTGTTCGTTTCTGGTTGTTAACGGCTGCATACTTTCCACTCTCAATTGTCTATCATCACCTGCAAATTGTTCCTGTATCTTATACATGTCTTTCCAATTTCTCACATCTTCTTTTTTATTTAAAAAATGTGCTTGCCCTTTTTCTGTAAAGGATTGAAACAGAAAATCGCCCTTTGTATGTTCCTGGGTTTGTTTCGAGAAGGGTTGTGTAATGGCTGTAAGATGTTCGATAGAAGCATCTAATCCAAAATCTAATGAAGGCGCGATACTATATTTACTCAACGCATGTTTTACGGCTGAGCTTACAAACGAATAAATGATTCTATCATCTTCAAATTTTATTTCCTGTTTGGTTGGATGCACGTTGATATCAACCCGTTTAGGTTCAATGTCAATAAACAACACAAACATTGGAAATTCGTCTTTCGAAATTAATTCGCGGTAAGCCTGTGAAACGGCATGATTGAGATAAGCGCTTTTAATGAAACGATTATTGACAAAGAAAAACTGATTTCCTCTTGTCTTCGTCGATGCATCCGGTGTGGCCACAAAACCGGTAATCTGAACAAAATCTGTCGGTTCTTCAACCGGCACTAACTTCGATATAAATCCGTTGCCAAGTAAGGCGATGATACGTTGTTTTAATTTCCCTTTTTCAAGATTAAAGAGATCACTGTTATTATTTGTAAACTGAAATCCGATTTCGGGATAGGCCATAGCCACCCGGATAAATTCATCAACAATATGACGCATTTCAACCGTATTGCTTTTTAAAAAATTTCGTCGGGCCGGCACATTGAAAAATAAATTCTTCACAATGAGACTTGTTCCAATAGCCGTTTGACAAGGTTCTTGCGAGCGAACAACACTGTTGTCGATGAGGATGCATGTGCCAATTTCATCGTTCGCAGTTCTTGTTTTTAATTCTACCTGAGCCACAGCTGCAATAGAGGCCAAGGCTTCACCTCTAAACCCCATGGTGCGAATTGCAAATAAGTCATCAATTGATTTTATTTTGGATGTTGCATGTCGTTCAAAACATAATCTGGCATCTACAGGGCTCATTCCTTTACCATTATCATTGACCTGTATGAGTTCCTTGCCGGCATCTTTAATAATTAAATGAATTTGTGTGGCACCCGCGTCAATTGCGTTCTCCATCATCTCCTTTACGGCGCTTGCGGGACGCTGTATCACCTCACCTGCGGCAATCTGATTGGCAATATTATCGGGTAATAATTCTATAATATCCGGCATGCTGCAAATGTATGAAGAAGATATGAGATTAGAGATGACAAGGGAGGCTGTCAGGGTACTTTCAAATTACTATGACTTAGTATTTTATGTGGATACTCATGCATTCTCTCTTATCTCACATCTAACATCTCACATTTATTCCGGCGCTATCAAGCGAAAGCCATGACCATGGATATTTGAAATTTCGACGCCTTCATCTTCGCGTAAAATTTTACGGAGTTTCGCAATATACACATCCATGCTTCGTCCGTTGAAATACGTATCGCTTCCCCATATTTTTTTCAATACCTGATCGCGTGGAAGTAAATCATTTTTGCTTTCGCAAAGCATTTTCAACAAAAAATTTTCTTTAGGAGAGAGGTTGTGCATGACATTATCAATTTTCAACTCTCTCAATTTACTGTTGAAATGAAATTTGCCGAAAGTAAATTCAAAAATCTCATTTTGCTTTTCTTCACGTTCAGAATTTCGTTTCAGAATTGCTTTTATTTTATGAAGGAGAATGTCACTATCAAAAGGTTTTAAAATATAATCATCAGCACCAAGACGATATCCGTTTAAAATATCTTCTTTCATATTTTTCGCAGTCAAGAAAAATAACGGGATATCTAAATCAACATTTCTGATTTCTTCGGCTAGCGAAAACCCGTCAAGATTAGGCATCATTACATCAAGCAAACACAAGTCATATTTTTCTCTGCGAAAGGCTGCCAATCCAAGGATGCCGTCACGAACCAGTTCAACAACATAATCATTTAATTCAAGATAATTTTTTAATACTTTTCCAAAGTTGCTGTCATCTTCGACTAACAAAATTTTTGATTTCTGTATTTTTTCGGTTTCTATTTTTTCGTTGACTACTGTGGTATCTTCCATGATGTTTTTATTTTAGTAATTCAAAAGTAGGCATTGAGTTTTCCTTACTGTACTATATCCGTGTAATATTTTGTTAAAGGGATTTTGAATCAACACTTGAATTTTATGTACATAATTCTTATAGCAAGGCGCCATATGCAAATGGAATAATCAAGTGGCATAAATGAATCAACAGGTTTATTCAGTGAAAGCATGATAGTAGTAAAAAAGAATAAAGTAGATTTGCACCCTAAATAAAGAAATGATTATGAATGCAAAATCTCCAAGAGAATCAATTACCACCATGAGCGAATTGATACTTCCTAATGACACCAATACATTGGGCAATTTGATGGGCGGACGATTGATGCATTGGATGGATATCGCTGCTGCAATGGCTTCTATGAAACATTGCAATTGTCCTGTGGTGACGGCTTCAGCAGATAATATATCCTTCGAAAACCCTGTCAGGTTAGGAAATGTTGTAACCATAGAAGCTAAGGTTACCCGTGCTTTCAGTACCTCTATGGAGGTATATATAAAAGTGCATGGCGAAGATTTGCCCACACAATTTAAATATCTTTCAAACGAAGCTTACATGACCTTCGTTGCATTAGACCCGAATGGGAAACCTCGTTCAGTACCGGAACTTATACCTGAGACTGACGAAGAAAAGCGCCGATTTGAAGGGGCTTTGCGAAGAAGACAATTGCGTCTTGTATTGTCGGGTCGTATGAAGCCTGAGCAAGCAACTGAGTTGCGCAAATTATTTGTTGAAGATATAATTGCGAAATAGTTATTGGCCATTGAGTTATTAAGAAATTGGATGAATTGGTCGGTCTGATTTCTGAAAGGCAATAGGGAGTGGCTTGTCAAATCGCTGATGCCATACTAAATTCTCTCCTTCTCCTTGTAAAATTTTCTTATTCTCTAAGCCAGTCTGATGCTGTTGATATCCCCTAAAAAGGAACAGTCTCTGCTTGGAAAAGCAAAGACTGTTTAATCCCTAACCAAATCAACCTATGAAAAAATCTTAAATTTTATTGTTATTGGTGCAAATATAAAGTGATATTTCATTCTACAAAAAAAAAGTTTTCTTAAAGTGTATTTTTCAGCGACGAATGAAAAAAGTGTCAGACATTCTTACAAAAATTATCATACTTTCACCAAGTTAATCAGCAACATAATGAGACAAATTTCATTTCTTTTTCTATTCACATGTTTAGTTTGTTCCTGTGCAACTAAACAAGAAGCATCCGATAAAACCATAAAGTCAGCAAAACTAGAATCAATTTTCAATGCATACTGGGAAGAAAGGATGCTGCTATTTCCGCTAGAAGCCACTGCTATAGGCGATAATCGATATAATGACAAACTTCCGGTTACGATGAGTGAAGTCTATAGAGAAAAGACCAAATTATTTTTTGAAAAATATCTCAATCAAATAAATGAATTACATGAAGATCTTGGTGAAGAAGATAAAATAAGCAAAGAACTTTTTTTGTATGAACTCAATATAAATTTAGAGGGATTAAAATTTCCTTCAAATCTGATGCCTATTAATCAGTTTTGGAGTTTCTCATTAGAATTTCCTCAACTCGGAAGTGGTTCAGGTAATCAGCCATTTAAGACAGCAAAGGATTACGAAAATTTTTTGGAACGAATGAAATTGTTCCCGGCTTGGGCCGATACGGCGATTGCCAATATGCGTAAGGGAATGGTGCAAGGATATACATTGCCAAAAACCTTAGCGATGAAAGTCATTCCTCAATTGAAGGGTGTATTGACCATCGATCCGACGAAAAATATTTTTTATGGTCCGGTTAAAATGATGCCTGAAAGTTTTTCAAAAGAAGAAAAAAAGAAATTTGAGAATGCCTATTTTTTTCAGATTGCAAATTCAATCATTCCTTCTTATAGTAAGTTGGCAAAATTCTTTGAGACTGAATATGTACCTGCTTGCAGAGAAACAGACGGCATCTCTGCGCTACCAAACGGGAAAGAGTATTATCAATTTTTAATTCGTAATTATACCACAACCAATCTTACGCCCGATAGCATTTATCATTTAGGCATAGAACAGGTTGCCTATTTGAAAGCTGAAATGGAAAAAGTAAAAGCACAAGTAAAATTTCAGGGAAGCTTGCAAGATTTTTTTAGTTTTATAAATACTGACAAACAGTTTTATCCTTTCAATACACCGAAGGAAGTGTTGGATAGTTTTTGGGCCATTAAAAAAATTGAAGATGGACATTTAAAAGAATTGTTTGAAACAGAACCCAAAACAAAATTTGAAATTCGTCAAACGGAAGCCTTTCGTGCAGCGAGTGCTAGTGCCGAATACAACCAGGGAAGTGAAGACGGCACAAGACCTGGTATATTTTATGTTCCTATTTTAGATCCTAAAAAATTTAATACAAGCGGTATGGAAACCTTGTTTTTGCACGAAGCCATCCCTGGACATCATTATCAAATTTCATTGCAGCAAGAAAATAATTCATTACCAAAATTTAGAAAATTCCTCGGGTATAGCGCGTATGCAGAAGGCTGGGCATTGTATACAGAAACACTCGGAAAGGAACTTGGATTATATACAAACCCATATCAATACCTCGGTCATTTGAGCGATGCCATGCACAGAGCCATTCGTTTGGTGGTTGATGTGTCTATCCATACAAAAAATATGAAACGTACCGAAGCAATACATTATATGATGGAGAATGAACGGATTTCAGAAGATGAGGCTACCGCAGAGATTGAGCGCTACATGGCGATCCCGGGTCAGGCGTTGTCGTATAAGATTGGTCAAATTACCATTTCAAGAATGAAAGAAAAATATCAAAAAGAACTTGGAACTAAATTTAATGTGGCTGCATTTCATACACAAATACTTGAAGGAGGAAATATGCCGTTAGAAGTTCTTGAAAAAAAATTAGCAGTTTGGGCAAAGTCATATTAATTTGCGATGAATAAAAAAAATTACGTTGCGATTTGTTCCTGATTTTATAGCACAGTTTTTTACGAAAGGAAGTTCTTTATATAAGGACTTGACAACGATGCTTGGATTTACGCCAACCAATATTGCTTTGTATGAATTGGCGCTTTGCCATCGTTCGAATAATTCGAATTCAACTGAAAATAATGAACGGCTTGAGTTTTTGGGCGATGCAATTTTAGGGGCCATTATCGGTGAACATTTATTTAATAAATATCCAACAAAACCTGAAGGCTATCTTACCGATATGCGGTCGAAGATAGTGAACAGAAAAACACTCAATCAAATTGCGCTGAAGATAGGGTTGAAATCTATTATGAAATTTAATGAGCAGGATTATTTTCTCCGCAACTCACTGATTTTTGGGAATGCGTTAGAAGCCTTGATTGGCGCCATTTATATCGATAAGGGTTATGCCAAAACCAGAACCTTTTTACGCAAGCGAATTTTGATACCTTTTGTTGATATAGAGTTGCTTGAAAGTATTGAAGTGAATATGAAAAATAAACTCATTGGCTGGGCGAGCAAGCAAGGAAAAACAATTGACTTTGTTGTATTAGATGAAACGATGGAAAAAGGCAGAAAGAAATTTAAAGTGGGTGTGAAATATGAAGATGAAATTATCGCCTCTTCAACGGCCAGTAATAAGAAAGAAGCAAGTAAGGTTGCAGCCGAAGAAGCCATTAAAATTCTTGAATTATTGTAATAGCTTATACTTCTATCTGAAATATTTCACGAGAATTTCTACCGTACCCATCATAATCTAATCCATAACCCACCACAAATTTGTTCGGAATTTTAAATCCGATATAATCAATTTCTAAAGGAAATTGAAGCGCTTCAGGCTTCTGCAACAAGGTGCAAATTTTGATAGATGCAGGTTGCAGTTTTTGCAACGATGGAATAAATTCGGACATGGTTTTGCCGGTGTCTACTATATCTTCAACTAAGATAACATCTTTATCTGTTAAGTCTTCTTCTAACCCAATAGAGGTAATTACAGTGCCGGTGGAAGTTGTTCCTTTATACGAAACTAATTTGATAAATGAAATGGTAGATGGAATCGAAATATTTTTATATAGGTCTGCAGCAAACATGAAAGAACCATTTAAAATGCCTATAAACAATGGGCTTCGGCCCTTATAGTCCGAACTGATTTGAGAGGCTAATTCGTTTATTCTGTTCTGTATTTCTTCTTCGGAAAGATAAGGAACAAAGGTTTTATCTAAGACTTGAATGGCCATACATTATTTCTTTTTAGTAGTTTTTTTAGGAGCCTTTACTTTTTTATCGGCTGTTGACGAAGGCTTCTTTGTATCTTTTGTTTTCTTAGTATTCTTCTTATCCTTTTCTGTTACAGCCTTTTTATTCTTACTGTTCAATGCCAATTCCATTTTCTTTTTTGCCAGTTGGCGAGCTGTTAAATTCGCTTCAGCTTTCCATTTATTTTTACTTGGTGTTGTCTTGCTCTCTTTTATAGTTGTACTTTCTCTTGATGATGAAGCAGAAGGTTTTCGTAAATCTCGTTTCAATCCTGTTGGTGTAATATGTACATTTGATTTTTTATCGTCCTCTTTTTTAACAGGAACAGGTGTGGCATTTTTTACATCAGGAACTAGCTGTTTAGGTAGCTCAATTTTTCTAGCGGGTCTCTGGGCATACACTATTGGATCAAACATTTTCTTCAATAACTTTACAGAATCATCTACATCAGGTTCGTCATATTTTCTTTTTGCAATTTCAGCCGGTATCGATGTAATCTCTGCCGGTGGCGGAATTGGAGCTTCAATGACCAAAGCTTCTTGCTTCACAGGCTCACTCCGATTTGAAAAAGGCGATTCATTTCCTGCAGGTGAAGTTGCATTAATATTTTCCTTTTTCACGGTCGGTTCTGCCATCACAATATTTTCATTTCGACCATCAAGCGGTTTTGAATTTAATAATTGTTCCATCCGTTTTGCTTTCTCAGGATCAACGATACCTTCATTTGGAGTTGTATTTTCTTGTCGAACTGGCGGCACATCAAACGGAGATTGCCGTTGTGAAACAAGGGTTTGTTTTTTTATTTCTTGTTCGGCAGGAGCTACAATTTTTTCTTTCTCAATAGCAACAATCTTTTGCTCCGGTTCAATTTTTTCAGGTTGTTTTTCAGTTGGTGCTTCTTCTTTTACAATTGCTTTTATTTTTTCTTTTTCATGTATTACCTTCTTTTCCGGCGCCGTTGCTTGTTTCACTATCTTCTTTTCTTCAACTCTTGCAATGACGGGCTCTAGTGTTTTGGGTTGTTCAAATTCCTTTAAAAACTGTTGTTTTGTTTTAGGCGTTTCATATGATTTATATTGCAATGCTAATCGCTCACCTATTTCAGGTTCTTGTCCGGGAACAAGATTATTATAGGCATATAGATTGCTCAACAGCATGGCTTCCTTTTGTGCAATTAGCAACATACTTTCATTTGCTTTGACAACATGAAATTCTTCTGTGCCTATTTTTCTTTTCTTCTCAATAAACACAAACATATCTGTTTGAAGTGGTTCATCTGCCAAATCATTCAATGAAAGAAGTTTCGCATAGCGAATATTTTTTTCTAATGCTTTCGGTAATAATGTTTCTCCTTTTACTGCCCAAAAACCTTTCAGCCCTTTATAATAAGTTGAAGGGTCATCAACTTGTGTGAGGTTCCTTGGCTTGTCATCATTGGGTACAAATTCGCCAACACCAACTGTTGTATTCGATTTTGAAATAGCTTCGTACGTATATTGTTGAAGATTATATTTTTCTACTAAGTCAGTCAACACTTTTACATATTGCGGGTTTGTGGCATATCCTGCTCTTTTCAATCCACTGGCCCAACCTGCATAATCGGTTCTCTCTAAATCAAACAGAAAATGATAACGGTTGCTACTTTTCAAAAAATCACTGTGGTCGATATATGATTGTTCAGCACTCGGATATTTCCTGAAACATTCTTGTTTTTTATCATCATCATGCAACATGGTTTCACCCATCCATGTGGTTTTACATTTAATGCCAAAATGATTATTGCCTTTAGTGGCTAATTCACTTTTGCCGGCTGCACTTTCATGTATGCCTTGGGCTAATGTAATGGCAGCGGGTACGCCCATTCTCATTTGCTCAGCTATGGCATAGCCTTTAAACTTTTCGATATAATCATGCACATCATTCTCGTCTTGTGCAAACAGCATACATGAAATAAGCAATAAGGAAAGTGTAAACAAACTATTTTTGAAATTCATATTGTATTATTTTTTTCGTGTAATCATGACACCATCTCTGAGCGGCAAAAGTACACACTCGACACGTGAGTCATTGATAATTTTTTCGTTGTAGGCATGCATGGCTTTTGCATTTTTGCTCGCTGTTTCGAGTGTTAGAATTTCTGCATTGAATAAGACATTGTCGGCCAAAATAAAACCACCTTTTTTTACTTTGTCAAAAATCAAATCATAATAAAGCGCATAATTCGGTTTATCGGCATCAATAAAAACCAAATCAAATTCAATATTCAATGTTGGAATAATGTCTGCTGCTTTTCCGGTCAGCATTTTTATATTTGTTGAATGACCGGATTTAATAAAAAATTCTTCACATAATGCGTTCAATTCTGCATTGCTGTCTATCGTAATTAATTGACCATTTTCGGCTAGACCTTCTGCCAAGCAAATTGCTGAATATCCTGTGAATGTGCCTATTTCAAGAATGTTTGACGGTTTTATCATATGACTAATCATACTCAAGACCTTGCCTTGCAAATGCCCTGAAAGCATAATCGGCATATCAGTTTTTAAATGAGTTTGACGCGACAATTCATATAAGGCTTCACTTTCCTTGGTAGAAAAATGTTCGCAATACGAATTTATTTTTTCTGATGTCAGTAGATGCATGTGGTGTTCGTTCAAATGTTCTTTCCTTTTTTTGAAAAAAGAAATAATAACAGGAAGGTTATCAATCCATTGATGACCAAGAGTTCGATTCCTATTTTATATCCTCCAAATATAGTTTCAGAAAGTGAAGAAAGCTTTGCGGCAAAGCTTCCTGTTAGTGTTAATTTTTTTATAAACCATTCGGCATTGTTAATCATGTCTATGATTAATGTAAGCGCGGGTGCAAGAATACAAAGCGGTAATACTATCTTATCATTGATGCTGCGCTTGGTTAAAATACCAAATGAAAATAATCCTAATAACGGACCATATGTATAACCGGCTAATTTTAAAATCACATCAATAATTGATTTGTCATCAATCAATTTAAAGATCATTACACAAATAAAAAAAAGAAGCGCGAATAGTAAATGAACGGTGATACGTGTTTTTTTATGCTTCGCTTCTACTATTTTTTCATCTTCTACTTCTTGCAACAATCCTTCATGCGAATCATTGTCAATAATTTTTTTCTTTCGTTTCAAGCCTAATATATCAATACAGAATGAAGAGGTCAACGCTGTGAGTGCGCCATCAGCAGAAGGGAACAAAGCAGAAATTAAACCAATAATAAATAAGATAGAAACAGCGGTGGACAACTGACCTCCCAAGGCTATGGTCGGGAATAAATCATCTCCTTTTATGACAATACCATTTTTTGCTGCAAACAAATAAAGGCAACCGCCCAAAAACAGAAACAGAAAATTGACAAAAAGAATGACTGTGCTAAAAGTCAGCATGTTTTTTTGTGCGTTGCCAATATTGTTGACACTGATATTTTTTTGCATCATTTCCTGATCAAGACCGGTCATGCCTATGGTAATAAAGGCGCCACCAATAATTTGCTTGAGAAAAAAACCGCCGGACTTTACATCTGTATTGATATATTAGGCTTGAAACGAAAGAA
>JANNYV010000687.1:0-1654 GCA_031410275.1 Bacteroidota bacterium | reverse complement strand
TGTCAAAAGGTTTGATTCCGAGTAGCCAAATTGTTACTAATCCTGAAATGCTTTATATCGCCATCGGGATTTTAGGAGCGACTGTAATGCCTCACAATTTGTATTTGCATTCAAGCATTGTTCAAACTCGAAAAATTGACAATACACACGCTGCCAAAAAGAGTGCGATTAAATTTGCTACCATTGATTCGACAGCTTCTTTATTTATCGCTTTCTTTATCAATGCTGCTATTTTGATAATGGCCGCTGCCACTTTTCACTTTACAGGAAATAAAGAAATTGCAGATATTACAGATGCTTACCATCTGCTCGACCCAATTTTGGGGGTAAAATTAGCAGGATTATTTTTTGCAGTTGCTTTATTAGCAGCAGGACAAAACTCCACACTTACAGGCACACTTGCAGGACAAATAATCATGGAAGGATTCTTGAATATTCAACTAAAGCCATGGCTTAGAAGATTGATAACCAGACTTTTAGCAATTATTCCTGCTTTGATTGTAGCGATAATTTATGGAGAAAAAGGCACTTCTGACTTATTGGTTTTAAGCCAAGTTATTCTGTCTTTGCAATTGAGTTTTGCCGTTGTACCATTGGTAATGTTCACCTCTGACAAGCTCAAAATGGGAGAATTTGCCAATCCAGCCTATGTAAAATACACCGCTTGGGTTGTAACTTTCATTATTATTGCCTTGAATAGCTATTTGCTTTTTGATACGATTTTTTAAACAAATAAGGCTTCGTTTTGAACGAAGCCTTATTTGTTTCTTGACTAAAAACAACCATTTCCTCACCCCAATAACACATCAACACCAATCTCAAATTCAGGCAAAACAGGTGCTGCCGAGCAAATATCATTTTCAATACAAATTTTCACATCACGGCGAGAAGTATAAATATGAACTGATTGTTCTTCTGGAAAAATCAACCAAACTACCTTTACTCCAGCCTTAAAATATTCCTTAATTTTAGCTTCAACTTTATTGATATTATCATTTCCTGAGATAATTTCAATAGTAAATTCAGGAATTGGGTCTTCGCCCTTATCAGCCTCTAATACTTGAGACTTTGAAAGATAAGCAATATCAGGTCTTCTCATTTGTATTCCCGAGAGCATTACATCATACTCTGCTACAAATGTGCCTAATTGAATATAGCCTTTCTCAATGAATAGTCTAAGAAGTGTGTCGTAAATTTTAAGTTGTCGTTTGTTCATTCCAGTAAATTGAATCAATTCGCCATCATTCCATTCATATTTGAAACCATCATTTGGCTCCCAATCCTGAAACTCTGTCAAGGTGCGTGGTAGTGTTACTATTTCTTTAGCTTTAACCATATCAATAATATTTATATTCAAATTTAAGCAAAAATCATTCAAAACGAATTTTCAAGTAATTGTTTTTGCCATTTTCGCACAAATTGCTTATAATCAAGCACTTAAAAGCCTCATTTGAGACTTTCAAATGAGGCTTTTTATATATTTGCCGTTGCCTGTGTCCTCACAGGCAAATTATTCATCAATAAACCTTTTCATAATACTCTGCTGCCATGCGGTCAGAATCGAAGAAAGCATTTACATCATTCATGCTTTGCAAAACCATTTTTTGCAAAGCATGAATGATGTAAATGCTTTGCAAAACCATTTTTTGCAAAG
>JANNYV010000686.1:0-3732 GCA_031410275.1 Bacteroidota bacterium | reverse complement strand
TCCAAATCCGGCAAGCCCTGTATTAAAATCGCCGCTCAATGAAGCGCCATTTAAATAGATTGTTTGTACAGATGACATAGCCGTATCCCGCACTGTGTAGATACTCGCCTTGGATACGGAATCCGGAGTTCTAAATAATTTACCATCTTGCAACCACGTGCGGCCTTGTGTTTCGAATCCATTTTTTTCATCATCAGTAACATACAATGTGATTGTGTAATTGGCGCTTGCGTTGTTGGTACTTGGTGTTACGATAAGTGTTTTATCAAATACTTTTTTTAAGGTATCTGTTTCGCCTGTTAAAAATTGAGCACCGTTACCGGCTCTGTCAATAGCGACGGCAGTGCAACCAAAATCATGTGAACTTAAATTTTGAATTCGACATATCAAATCGCCATCAGTATTGTAATAATAACTTTCGCCATGTGGTCCGAGGTATTCATTGTTGTTTGCTAATGTTGTTTCGATGCGTCGATTGGTAACACCGCTCATCACAACATTATCGATACCCAATGCCAAGCCGCCAACGGCATAATCATTCAGCCAATGCCATCCAATTAAAAACTTGGTTCCGTCTAGTACAGCCGGTAAATCATAGGCACCGTTGGTAACAACTGATGAGCCATTGAATTGCGGTGTTCCGGGAACGATAGTCCATGTTGGTGTTGTTGTATCAACTGAATAAACCAATTCGCCCCAATCGTATCCCCCCTCACCTTCGCCTATCCAATCAAACGCCGCTTTTAAATTGGTGTAACTTGTTGCATCTACCATGCGGTAAATGAATGCGTCAGAGGTGGCTGTATTATCGTACCCACATGTATTGCCGGGAGTGGTATATACTTGCATGGTATAATTTGTAATGGTTGATCCACAGGTAAAATTTTGATTGCCCCATTGATTGACATCGGTGCCGGCCAATGACCAATTTGCCGGTGGATTGATACCACTTTCAAAATCTTCGTTCCATATAGTTTGACGAGCAAGCAAAGGGTCATCATCATTGTCATGTATTGTAAATGAAAATTCCTTGTGTATTCCAGCCAAGGCATTCGATGTAATACTATCGAATGTAAGAACAAAAAATTCAGATATTGGTTCAAATATCCGGTCATCGTAAATACGAATCGTGACAGGAATAGAGACGGTTGTACCGCTGAATTCGAGTTTTTGAGAAGGTGCGCTAAAGCTTCCATTTGTGGTAAAATCAAAATCAAGATGTTCGGTTGCTGTGGCACCGGGCTTTACGATAAGGTTAGCTTTTATTGGTGTCGATGCAAGTAAAGATGCCATGGCATTGATGGTATAATCTTTAAATCTTCGACAATCAATGATTGTAGCCGGGCTTTCATCTTCGACTTTGGCAATTGCATCAAAATTTACATTGGGCGTATGCGGTAATGTTGTTGTAAACAAACCTCTGCCATGAGTTGCTGCTGCCAATACATGATCTGACTCCCGGTATTTAAGCATATCCACGCATACATTGGCAAGGCTATTATTGGTTTGTGTCCAATTCGTATTTACACCATCCAAATCGGTTGTACTCCAGACGCCTAAGTCAGTTGCTATAAATGCCATATCGTTGCTATCCGGATGAAACATCACCCATCGTACCGGCATATCCGGCAAATTACCTTCAACTGAATGCCATGATGAACCGCCATCAAACGTTTCATGAATACTATTGATACCATAATTGGAATAGCAAACAATGAGGTGATCAGAATTTCCTTTTTCAATATCAATACTTGAAAGGTAAATGGGTGTATCAATGGGTAAACCGGTTGATAAATTGGTAACGGTTGGTGTTGCTGAACTTGCATTATTGATACGAACTAATATAGCCGGCAAGCCAAGCGAGCGAAAACCCATCCAAACAGTATTTGGATTATTTGGGTCAACCTTCACCGCAGTAGCAGTTCGCATGGTATCAACTACTGAAGAAATATCTCTGTTATCAAATGTATTGGTGCCGCCAACATCGGTAACTAATTCATAAAAGCCTCGTTTGTATGCACCATAGAAAATTTTATTGGTATAATCGTAATCTGTCGGATTGACAAAGCGACCTGAGCCATCGCCACCGATAAAATTAAATGAGTTCCCATTGTTCGTAGACACGGAATAATAATTATTGTAGTAGGATGTGATTTGTATTTGTCCATCATTCTGATCAATATGACACCACATACCATCGCCTGCTGTGGCAACATTGGTTGCATTGATACCGGTCGCCGTGTATTGCTGGGTACCATTGTCTTGCGCACCTGCCAAAAAATAATTTGTTTGAAGTGGATGAATCGCACAACCATAAAATTGTGTCACATTATAATTTGAATTTTTACTTTGGAATGTCATTGCGCTATCCGTTGTTCTGAAAACACCACCATCTGTACCCCATAATAATTCGTTTGAGTTATGCCCTTTAAATATGATGGCATGATGATCGGCATGCACAAATACATTCGGCGCTGTGCAATCGCCTGTACCGCCTCCTGACCAAGATGATAGTTGGGTCCAATTCATTCCACCATCGCTTGACTTCAATGCATCGACACCGCCAATGTAAATGGTATTGGCATCGTTCGGATCAACAGCACCGATTAAATCATACCATGCTTGTCCGCGAGTGTAATCGGTATTATAAAAACCTTGATCGCAAAAACCCGGTTTGGTTACAGTAGCCCAAGAGCCACCACCATCAGGGCTTCGCAAAATTTGCAACACAGTATCTGCTTCATTACAAATAGAATACACAACATTTGAATCGGATGGAGCAGTCACTAATTCTCCACGGTTATAGGTTCCAGCCGGACTGATATTTGTCCATGAACCAATATTGCCGGTGTTGCTTAAATACGTGCCATGATCTGATTTAAATAATTCACCTTCGAGTGCAGCGTATAAATCCTGATCGGCTGCAAGTTCGATATCATAGGCGAAATCTTGTGTTGCTCCACTGACGCCATTGCCAAGAACTTTTGTCCAACTTACTCCATTGTTGATTGATTTTTGTACACCATCACCTGTGCAAGCAAACATATCACCATTTGCACGAACAATTATTTTTTGTACAAAATAAAAACTACTATTATTGGTCGAAGGCAATTGACTCCATGTAAGCCCTCCATCAATAGTCTTCCAAATTCCGAGACCGCGTATAGCATCTCCATTTCCGAAACCTTCGCCTGTACCAAAATAAATGACATTAAAATTACTAGGGTCTTGCGCGATGGTAGAGATGGCGATATTATCAAAAAAATCATTGGTTTGTGTCCATATCGGTGAGCTCGCTGTTATATCCGTTGTTTTCCATAAGCCTCCGCCAACACTGCCTGCCCAAACGGTTTTGTATGAAGTGTCATTCATGTCGTATATCAAAGCACGTGTTCGACCACCAACATTATTTGGACCACGTTCTGTCCAAGTTACATTCGATACAGCATTGCGTGTTTTATGTGCCGCTACTTTTCTGACGGTCTTAGCATATTGATATGCTGTTGCTAAACGTTCAATAGGAATAACTCCCAGATGCGGGTCGGCGGTCATTTCCTTTTCCTGACGCCATGCTTCACGCATACCATCTTCCTTTTCGGGAACTGAAGCTTCTTTTTTTGTTTGTTTGATTGCTTGATGGGCCACTTTACATGCATTCAATTGCATAATAATCGCAACACATGCCAGGCACCATTTGATGGATACTTGTTTCATAGATTAATTGGTAATAAT
>JANNYV010000685.1:0-2191 GCA_031410275.1 Bacteroidota bacterium | reverse complement strand
ACTAAGGAGCTGCAAAATTTTCCATTTACATTCCTATATCTACAACCACACAAACTGCATGTAATACACTCACATGGAATGGACAAACCTATACGAACACTGGTGTGTATACACATTCATATATAACGGCAGCCGGTTGCGATAGTGTGGCCACATTAAACCTCACCATCAATCACAGTACAACATCGTCTTTCGCACAAACTGCATGTACTTCATTTACCTGGTTCGCTCAAAACTATGCCACAAGCGGAGTGTATACGCATACCTTATTAAATTCTGTTGGTTGCGATAGTACCATGACGCTCAATCTTACAATAAATTTGACATCGAGTTCATCGTTTTCTCAAACCGCCTGCGACTCGTATTCTTGGAATAGCCAAACCTATACCAATACCGGAGTCTTTACACAAACATTTATCAATGCAGCAGGTTGCGATAGTGTTGTGACACTTACACTCACCATTCTTCATAGCTCGAGTTCTACGATGTCACAAACAAGTTGCACATCTTTCATTTGGAATGCACAAACATATTTAACGAGCGGAACATATACGCATACTGCCCTCAATGCTGCAGGTTGCGATAGTACGGCAACATTGAATTTAACCATCAACCAAATTTCTACTTCAACAACAAATCAAACAGCATGTGACTCTCTTTCATGGAATGGACAAACATATGTAAGCAGCGGAACCTATACATATACATTTACAAATGCCGCAGGTTGTGATAGTACTGCAACAATCAATCTTATTATTAAGCACAGTAGTATTTCATCATTGAATCAAACCGCCTGCAACTCACTAATTTTAAACGGACAATCATACACCATCAGCGGAACCTATATCCAAACCATTACGAATGCCGCCGGATGCGATAGCATCATCACGCTTAATGCGACTATATTGCATACTTCATCTTTACTGCTGAATGAAATAGCCTGTTATACATTTACACTCAATGGCCAAACGTATACCACAAGCGGAATATATTCGCAGCAATATACCAATGCCGTCGGTTGCGATAGTTTTGTTGTACTCAATCTTGTCATCAATCATAACACGAGCGCCGTCATCAATCAAAGCGGCTGTTATTCATTACAATGGAATGGACAAACATACACAGCCAGCGGAACTTATACCGCAACATTAGTGAGTGCCGGAGGATGCGACAGCGTAGTAACACTCAACGTGACTATCCTTCAAAATACAACTTCATCCTTCACGCAAACTGCTTGTAACTCCTATACATTAAATGGTCAGACCTATAATACAAGCGGCACCTATATACAAACCCTGACAAATTCAAGCGGCTGTGATAGTATCCTTACATTGAACCTTACTATCAATAGAGGTTCTCTTTTTGAGCAATCATTGCATTTTTGTAAGGGGCATCAATTTGTCATTAATAATCATGTATACATTAAGTCTGGTGTGTATGCAGATACAATGATGAATAAAATGGGATGTGACAGTATTGTCATTACGAATTTAGAAATAGAAGATTCGCAGAATGGTTATTTCATCGCCAATGCGTTTAGCCCAAATGGAGATGGAAACAACGATTGCTTTGGTATTACGTATTGGAAAGAGATACAAGAACTTAGTTTCATTATTTATAACCGTTGGGGTAATGCTGTATTTAGTACCAATCAGGTTTGGGATTGCTGGAACGGAAATTATAAGGGTGCACCTGTTGATGAAGGTACTTATTATTATTATATCAAAGCGAAATTTACTTGCGGCGAAAAAACGTACAAAGGTGACATCACGTTAATTCGATAAGAAAGATTTTTTTTATGGGGTCAGCTTTTTTTCTTTACTGAGCTTTAGTGGCGATGGCACCGTTCATCTGCTGAGCTTACTTCAGCTGGCGATGCCGTGAAGAATGAGGAATGAGGAATAAGGAATAAGAAATGAAGAATAAGGAATGAAAAATAAGGAATGTGTTTCAAATTCCATACGCGTTACGACTTACAACTTATGACTTACGACTTACGCCTTATTACTTTCGACTTATGACCTATGACTTATGACTTACGCCTTACAACTTATGCCTTACTATTCCATCAAATCCGGTCTCCTTTCTTCGGTTCGTTTTAGGGCTTCTTCTTGTCTCCATTCATCAATCAATTTAAAATTTCCATTCAATAAAACATCAGGCACTTTCAATCCCTGAAATTCTGCAGGTC
>JANNYV010000684.1:0-2365 GCA_031410275.1 Bacteroidota bacterium | reverse complement strand
TCCTATCATAGCCCTACCCATATTTACATCCACATTGATGCTACTGAAGAGACCATGAACCTTTTGAGCTCTTTCAATTCTTTTTCGAAGAGCTTCTTCTGAAATATCTTTGGGAAGTTGCTTCCTTACATCTTCGGTAACATTTATAGAGATATTTACAGTACAAAAGGGGGTCGCATTCATTTCACCGACAACCGGTTCACCGACAAACGTTTCACCGACCCCGTTTCACCGACAAACCTTTCACCGACAGGTACGTTTCGCCGACAGGTACGTTTCACCGACAAACGTTTCACCGACAACTTTTTGTTAAATTGACAATCATTAAAGCCACAATCATTGTTTCTATATTTATTAATAATAAGACAATATCTACATAAAAGGAAAGCTATATTATATAAATTATCAATCTTTTTTTCTTAATAAATCATTAGATTTATTATTCACCTCTTGTCTTTTAATATTTTTTATCCCTTTCATATTTTTTTCAAAATGTATATTTGCGAAGTTGTTCCTTCTATTCGTAATAAGAATAAAATCAATGTTCATGGCTATATTATGGTTAAAGACAAAAATAGAAATCATTTATATTATTGGTATTGTGAAAAGAGGGATACCTTACAATGTAAAGGACGAGCTACTACTTTGTTAACAGAAGATCAACATCATCTTACAAAAGCTTCTGAACATAATCATGCTGCAGAGGCCAGCAGAGTTAAAGTTATAAAACGTGTTAATCTGTTAAAAGAGAGGGCTCAACAAACTACTGACAATCCTATACAAGTTATTCAGAATATTGTTGCTGGTACTTCACAAGAGGTATATCCATATCTTCCATCGCGTGATGCTCTTCATCATGAGTTCGACATATTGATCTTCCAGCTGAGCCACAGTCTCTAGAAAATCTTATTATTCCAGAAAATTTGCAAAAAACTTTAGATGGATGTGATTTTTTGATTAGAGATTCAACAATAGGTGATGAAAGAGTTTTGATTTTTACAACTTCTGCTAATGTTGATTATTTAGCACAATCACATTTTTGGATTATGGATGGGACATTTAAGACTGTTCCAACAATTTTTAAACAATTGTACACAATTCATGGTTGTGTTGGAGGAAGTGAAAACTCAAGAATCATGCCACTCGTATATGCACTAATGTCCTGTAAGTCTGAAGAATGTTATAAAACATTATTTCAGGATTTAATTGACTTTAGTGATGAGAATAATATTGATCTTCAACCACAGTTTGTTCTAACAGACTTTGAACTTGCTGCTATAAATGCTATCCGTGCAGAATTTCAAGGAGTTCAGAACAAAGGATGCCATTTTCATTTATCTCAAAACATCTATCGCAAAGTGCAGGAATTAGGCCTTACTGCTCAATATGGGACTGATGAAACCTTTAGCTTACTAATCCGACATATTCCTGCACTTGCTTTTTTACCTCATAATAACATTCCACCTGCTTTTGATGAATTAAGAGCAATTATGCCAGAGGAAGCCAATAGAATTATGGAGTGGTTTGAGATCTATTACATCCGTGGCAGGGTAAGGCGTACAACAAGAAGTGGAAATGTAATTCGATCTGAACCTTTATTTCCACCATCACTTTGGTCTGTTGTCGATAATATTGAAAACACTTTTCCTAGAACCCAAAATTTTGTTGAGGCCTGGCATAGAAGATGGGAGGTGTTAGTGGGTCGTACACATGTAGGTGTGTTTAAGATTATTAAAGAGATACAAAATGAACAACATCAAGTTCAATCTAATATTGAGTCGATTTTGCGAGGTGCACCAAGACCTTCCCAAAAAAGACAAGTCCGGGAGCGAGAAATTCGGATACAAACAATATATAATGATCATGAAAATAGGCCACTTGTTGATTTTCTTAGGGGGATTGCTCACAACCTTTCATTTTAAATAGTTTAGTTTATTATATATTATATTATGAATTTATATTGTTTTGTTTACAAATTACAACAGAAATAAAATTTTAAAATTTTTACAGAATATAAAATACATGTTTTTTTTGTTGTTAAATTCAATAATAAAATCAATTTAAAAATATTATACTATATGAAATCATTTTAAAATTAAACAAATTTTTTTTAAAAAAAATTTTGGCAGTGAAATGACCTGTCTGTGAAACGATTTTTGGTGAAATGTGCCTGTCAGTGAAACGTCTGTCGGTGAAACGATTTTCGGTGAAATGTACCTGTCGGTGAAACATCTGTCGGTGAAACGTCTGTCGGTGAAACGTTTGTCGGTGAAATGTACCAGATCCACAAAAGGTGTATCATAACATACTATTTGTAACGCCAATCACTTTATTGATGTCTTTATAATGCAAATAAATCTTACAA
>JANNYV010000683.1:0-5315 GCA_031410275.1 Bacteroidota bacterium | reverse complement strand
TCTTCGCACTCGCGCAAAGCGGTTGCAATCAAATCGGTATCGTTTGGGTCTTTTTTTCCTCCCGGAAAACTTATTTGTCCGCCATGTGTTTGCCCGTCATCTGTTCGCCGTATTAGAATGGTATTCCATGTTTTATCCCCTTCAATTAGTAAAATAAGAACTCCTCCCAAACGTGCATCTGCCGGCGCTTTTATCTCTTTGGTACGAATGGGTGGCGCCATTTTCATTTGCGCATGTATACCCGGCAATGCACCCGCTAATTTTTCTCTAAG
The DNA here is from genome assembly GCA_031410275.1 of Bacteroidota bacterium. GTDB lineage: Bacteria > Bacteroidota > Bacteroidia > Chitinophagales > Chitinophagaceae > OLB11. Next base: position 5,043 of record JANNYV010000683.1, on the reverse strand, counting down.
TTGTTCTATAAAATCCATTCCTTACTTTACATTTAGTTGTACTACATTCTCTACATGATGTGTTTGTGGAAACATATCAACCGCCTGCGATTTTGTGATTTGATACGCTACCGATAACAAGGCCAAATCTCTTGCTTGTGTTGCCGGGTTGCAACTCACATAGACAATACGCGGGGCTTTCAGCTCCAATAATTTTTGAATTAATTTTTCATGACAACCAGCGCGTGGTGGATCAATGATAACAATATCGGGCTTGCCATTTTTTTCAAAGAAATCTTCATTGCAAATTTTAATCACATCACCGGCAACGAAACTTGTATTGCTCAAATTGTTTAAGGCTGCATTCACTTTTGCATCTTCAATCGCATCATCAACCGTTTCGACACCAATTATTTTTTTTACATGCTTCGATAAAAAAATACCGATGCTACCGGTACCGCAATACAAATCATACAATATTTCATCGCCTTTACAAGCGGCAAAGTCTCTGGTAATTTTATACAGTTCTTCCGCTTGTTTTGTATTGGTTTGAAAAAATGATTTCGGACTTATTTTAAAACGGAAATCTTCGAGCATTTCTTCGATGTATTCATTGCCTGAAAAAGGAATGACTTCTAAATCATAAATCGTATCATTCAATTTTGTATTGATGGTATAATTTAATGACGTGATATCCGGAAATTTTTCCAATACAGCCAACATCATTTTTTGAATGTGAGTTTCATCATGCTCTCCAAACACAACATTCACCATGGTTTCACCTAATGATGATAAACGGATAATAACATTGCGGAGCAGGCCAATATGATTTCGGATATCGTAAAATGTCAATTCATGTTCATACGCATATGCGCGAATAAAATTTTTAATTGCATTTGTTGGTTCATGTTGCAAATGACAAAATTCTATATCAATTACCTTATCAAAAAGTCGCGGTGCATGAAAGCCCAGTACATTTTTGTTATTCGACATATCTGTATGAATGTCTTTGCTACTCAGGTATTGTTTGTTTGAAAATGTAAACTCTAATTTATTTCTATACAATGAGGTTTCAGCACAACCCTTTATTGGCAAATATTCTCCGACCTCTATTTTCCCGATTCGTTTCAACTGATCTTTTACCTGTTGTTCTTTGTATTTCAGTTGCAGTGTATATGGCAACATTTGCCATTTACATCCACCGCATATTTCGAAGTGACTACAAAATGGCTCTACTCTGTTCTCAGATAATGTTGTAATACGATTGACTTTCGCTTCGGCCCAATCTTTTTTATTTTTATGAACAAAAATTGTAGCCACATCACCCGGTACCACACCTTCAACAAAAATGACTTTGTCGTTGTGACGGGCAATGCATTTTCCTTCGGCGGCATAACTTTCTATTTGTATATTTTCTAAAACAAATTTTTTCTTTTTCGACATAGTGAATTTTCTTACATGTGAGGTGCAACAGGCGCTGTAACAATGACATGTTAAAGTGCTGCAAATGTAACAACTCCCTGTTTCATTCATGCGTCTTGTTTCCGTAATTTCGACTTCTTTTTTAAAATACCCAATATGCGTAAAACTATTTTAGCACTCTTAGCCATTCTTTCTTTTAGTTTGCAATCAGACGCAAAAGACGGATATAATATCAAGGTTAAATTTACAGACGCAAAAGATTCCATGGTTTTATTATGTCACTACTACGGAAAAAATACGACTGTATTTAGAGATGACTCAGCCAAACTAAGTTCAAACGGTGAATTAAGTTTCAAATCTGATAAGAAAATTGTTGGCGGTATTTACATGTTGCTATTTGCCGACAAATCGATGTCAATGGAAATGATGTTGTTGAATGGTGATAATTTTTCTCTTGAAGTTGCAAAAGGAAATATTTACAAAACAGCCAAGTTTACAGGTGTTACAGAAAATATAGATTTTTATGAGTACCAATTATTTTTGGTTGATTATGGCAAAGAGTATCAAAAATTAGAAGCTAGTTTAGCGAATGCAAAAACCAAAGCAGACACAACCCTGATACAAGATAAGATGAGAGCCAAAGGAAAAGAGTTAACTGCATACAGAGCTTCCTTTATTGAAAAAAAGCCTAAGAGTTTTTTAGCTAAAATATTTAATGCCGTTGAAGAACCAACAATTCCTACTGTGCTTCCAACATTGCCTGACGGGAAAAAAGATTCGAGCTATCCACGCCTTTTTTATAAAACACATTATTGGGATAAATTTGATTTACATGACGACCGTTTAATTTATACACCACTTTACGAACGTAAGTTAGATGATTACATGACCAAGTTGGTGATACCGGTTCCTGATTCAGTAATTAAAGAATGTGATACCTTATTAAAAATAACTGAAGGGCATGAAGAAATGTTTAAATATACTTTATGGTATTTAACCCGTTGGACAGAAACCAGCAAAGTCATGGGATTGGATGAGGCCTTTGTGTATTTGGTTGAAAACTATTATATGCGTGATAAGGCGACCTGGATTGATTCTGCCCAATTAGAAAAATATAAAAAACGGGCATTTGATATTGCGCCCAATATGATAGGCCGCCCGGCGATGGACTTGCGTATGCTCGACTCGACTGATAAAAAAGTAGTACCGCTTTCGTCCGTAAAAGCTGATTATACTATCCTCATTTTCTGGTCGCCAACCTGTGGTCATTGTCAGAAAGAAATCCCTTCATTCGATTCATTATATCAGGCGGCATTAAAAAAACATAATGTAAAAATCTACGCAGTTGAATCAGATAATGAAACAGAAAAGTGGAAAGCATTTATCAATGATCATAGCTTGAGTGATGGTTGGATACATGTACATGACCCACAACACTCTACAAAATTTAGAGACTTTTACGATGTTTACAGCACACCTACTATATATTTGTTGGATGATCAGAAAATTATCAGAGGAAAACGCATCGACCATACCAATGTACTCGGCTTAATAGAGTGGCTAGAAAAAAAGAAAAAAAATACCGCACCCGGCGGCGACAAGAATATTAAAAAATAAAAATCCTTCCGTAGAATGAAACGAATTATCTGTTCAACAGCCCTGCTCTTTATTACCCTTATTAGTTTTAAATCGTTTGCTCAAACCAAACCCGTAGACCCAACCTTATTTACATATGGTGTCACAGCAGTGGGCAAGAATGAGTTTTTGAGAATGTATACCAAAAACATTAATAATCAAAAACCGGATTTTAGCGAAAGTGCGCTGCGTGAATATTTAACGCTATACAGCCGGTTTAAAATGAAAGTGGCTGAAGCAGAAAAATTAAAATTAGATACCATTCCAACCATACAAGGTGAGCTTGGTGGATACAAAAAACAATTATCAAAAACATACCTCACAGACAGGGAAGTAACAGATAAATTAGTGAAGGAAGCGTATGAGCGAATGAAAAAAGATATTCGTGTATCACATATTTTAGTGAGTGTACCAAGAGGGTCAGATGATACAATGGCTTCGTATAAAAAGATCGATAGTTTGTATAGCGTTCTTTCAAATGGCGCAGACTTCGCAACAATTGCAAAAGCTGTCAGTGAAGATAAACAATCAGGTTTAAATGGTGGCGATGTTGGTTATTTGACTGCGATTCAATTGCCTTATGCATTTGAGTCAGCCGGCTATTCAATTCCCGTTGGTTCTATCTCAAAACCATTTAAAACAATTTACGGATATCATATTGTAAAAAAGACTGAAGAAAGAGCATCACGTGGTGAAATACAAGTCGCACAAATTATGGTCGCTGTGCAAAAAAGCTCCGGTAAAGAAGGCGAAGTATCAGCCAAAGCACATATCGATTCTATTTTACAAATGCTTAAGAAAGGAGAGAAATTTGAAACCTTAGTGGCGAAATATTCAGAAGATAAATTCTCAAAAAATAGCGATGGTGTATTGGCAACATTTGGTGTTGGACAAATGGTCCCTGAATTTGAGGATGCTGCATTTGCATTAAAAAACCCCGGCGATTTAAGCAATCCTATTCGAACTGAATATGGTTATCATATTATAAAATTGATTAAAAAAATTCCGTTACGTCCTTATGATTCAATTAAACAAGAGATTACAAAGAAGGTAGAAAAAGATGGTCGTATTGAAACAGCCAGACAATTATTTACCAATAAAATAAAAACAAAAGTCAATTATAAAGAGTACCCGGATGCATTGACAGAATTGCTGAATGCCATACCGGATTCAACTGTTCGAAACGGAAGCTTTAAAGGAGATGATTATGAGCGCTTTCATAAACCATTGTTTCAAATGACAGGCGTAACATTTAATCAATCAGATTTTGCACATTATATTGAGACCTATACAAAAGGAAAAATATACGGACAAAAAGAAAACACCTTACGTTCCTTGTTTAAAAATTATTCCGAAAAAGTATTGATGGATTATCAGGAAAATAAATTGATTGATGAAAATGATGAATACAGAAATTTAATTACTGAATACAGAGATGGTATTATGTTGTTTGAATTGACCGATAGAATGGTATGGAGCAAAGCCTCTGTAGACACAGCAGGATTAGATAAATTTTATAACGCCAACAAAAGTAAATATGTATGGCAACCTGCAGTGAAGGCAGATATTTATAAAGCAGTTGATGAAAGCATTGCAAAAAAAGTAGTGAAGGAATTAAATAACCCGGTAAACAAAACTGTTGAAGAAGTAGTGAAAGCAGTGAATGGAGACGGGGCTCAAAACAAAGTACAATACGAATCCGGAAAGTTCGAAAAAACTCGTTTCCCTGCCAATACAAAATTAGAAGCCGGTAAATACGGAGCCTATTATAAAAATGAAGACGGCAGCTATTCAATTGTAAATGTGCATGAAGTGTTTAATTCACCATCACAGAAAACATTGAGCGAAGCACGTGGTTATGTCATTTCAGAATATCAGGAATACCTCGAAAAAGAATGGCTCAATAATCTTGAAGCCATGTATCCGGTAAAAGTGAACGAGGCTACATTAAAGAGTATCATTAAAAAGAACGCCGGCGGTTATAAGCTTAAAAATCATTTCCACTTT
>JANNYV010000682.1:0-4478 GCA_031410275.1 Bacteroidota bacterium | reverse complement strand
TACGGGATTTCGGCGTATCCTACAATCGTGCTCATAGGCCCCGATAAAAAAATGATTAATAACGATATGTGGCCAATTAGTACAATTACTGATATTGAAAATAAATTTCCAACGGGTGCTATCACTCCTAAAGCTTGTGCTGCACCTGCTTCTGTGAATACGATTGGCGCGACGGATATTTCGTTTCAACTCTCTCCTAATCCGGCCGGCAATTTGATTTCCATTTTCTGTGAAGGCATCAGTGACATCATAATTTTGAACCAGGTTGGTGCCAAGATTTTGTCTTTTGAAGGATTGCCATTTATCAATAATAAATCGATTGACCTTTCAATATTAAGCGATGGAATCTACTTCGTAAACGTAAAAACAGCAAAGGGTTCCGGTATTCGTAAGTTTGTTAAAGACTAAGAATAGGGCATAATGTGTCAGCTTAATATTCAGTTTTTGATGGTACATTCCTTGAGAATTTTCCTGTCGAACATCCAACATCTGTTCTTACATTTGCACACATGAATCTCTCTGAACTCTACAAAAAAGCGCTCAACTTTGAATTTCTTAGCGCCGAAGAAGGTGTATTTTTATTTGAACATGCCCCTCTGCCCGAACTCATGCAGGTTGCGAATGAACTTCGGAAAATACAAGTACCTCACGGAAAAGTAACATGGCAAATTGATAGGAATGTAAATACAACCAATGTTTGTATTGCCAATTGTAAGTTCTGTAATTTTTATCGTGTACCCGGTCATCCGGAATCATACATAACGGATATGGAAACATATAAACGAAAGATTGAAGAAACCATTCGTTGGGGCGGTGATCAGTTGTTGTTACAAGGCGGTCATCACCCTGAATTGGGATTGAGTTTTTATGTGAATATATTTAAAGAAATAAAATCATTTTATCCTTCCATCAAGCTTCATACATTAGGTCCACCAGAGGTAGCTCATATTACAAAACTTGAAAAAAGTACGCATACAAAAGTATTGCAAGCATTGAAGGATGCAGGTATGGATAGTTTGCCGGGCGCAGGCGCAGAGATTTTGAATGACAGGGTTCGGCGATTAATTTCGAAAGGAAAATGCGGCGCGCAAGAATGGCTCGATGTTATGCGAGCTGCTCATCAATTGCATATAACAAGTTCAGCCACCATGATGTTCGGACATGTGGAAACGCTCATGGAACGTTTCGAACATTTGGTTTCTATTCGTCAGGTACAAAGTGAAAAGCCGAATGATGCGAATGGCTTTCTGGCTTTTATTCCATGGACCTTTCAGGATGTAGATACCTTGCTTGCGAAAATTCGCCGAGCAAAGAATGATACTACAGGGGAGGAATATATTCGTATGATTGCTTTGAGCCGAATTATGTTACCGAATATAAAAAATATACAAGCTTCATGGCTGACTGTCGGAAAGGAAATTGCACAAGCTTGTTTGTATGCCGGTGCGAATGATTTCGGAAGTATTATGCTCGAAGAAAATGTGGTAAGTGCGGCCGGCGCACCGCATCGTTTCACCTATAAAAGTATACAAGAAGCCATTCGCCAAGCGGGCTTTGAGCCACAATTGCGTACGCAAAAATATACATTTAGAGAATTACCTGAGATGATAGAAGAGCAGGTAATAGATTATTAGGTCATTGTAAAAGCAAATGATAGAGTTTGAATTACGTTCACTATTTTCAAGGATACATGAAATTTTCAGAATCGACAAGTAATGCCGAAGTGACAAGTGTATTAGACCTATCATAAATTCACACAATTCTACCAAAGGCTTCTATCAATCGGCATTTACCACTGTAATATGTATTTTTTTTAGGGCTAAAAAAATAAATCAAATTGGTATAATAAAATTGCCGGCCTGTTTCATTTTTTATCGGCTATTATTTTATTTATTTTTTCTTTATCCCATTTTTTAGTCGACTTGATCAAGGGTGCTTTTTCATCCAAATATTTTATCTGATGCTGCATCATGACGAGTCACTTCTATATGTAAAAATCGATTAGAGCCACACCCGATACTTGTAATATCACGTTCTAAAATAGTTGAGGTGTCATAACCACAATTAGAACCTGAACGAGACAAGTCAATATTCTCCTCAATGAGTTGCTTAAACCCAATTTTATCTCACATTTGTTTCAAAAAAACCATGCCTCCACAAGGTGTAAACTCCTTGCTAGTATAGCTTATATCGAAATCCATGATGACGGATTTTCTAATGCTACGCATAAGGATTTAATGGCAAATAGAATACTCCTTTTTTCTAATGCGTAATTTGGGTTTAATAAAACCTATTTCCTCGTTCTCACATCTTCATATACCAACTGCTGATAACTCATTGCTTTGTCGTTATAATGAGACGTGAGTGTTGAGTCATTAAGCTGACCATGAATATTAATTTGATCACCTTGGCGTGAAGAAGCAAATCCATTTTCATTGATATACCCGGCACCGCCAAAAAATACGAAATAGGCACTTGAAGGCGTATACGGATTTAGCATATTGCGCGACCATGGATAACGGGTTACTGGCAATTTCATTTGGTGCAAAATGGTGGAAGTAATATCTAATTGAGAAACAATTTTGTTCCATGTTTTCCCGTCCCATTCTTTTTTAAGCGCCCCGCCTAAAAACAAGAGAGGTATATGCTGATGCATAGCTGAACATACATCCCATTGTTTGATGGTATTGTGACTATGATCGGCAACTACAATAAATAATGTATTGGCATACCAAGCTTGTTTTTTCGCTTCTTCAAAAAAACGCCCCATATGAATATCGGAATAATGAATTGATTCAGTATACTTTTTTTCCGCATCATCGGGCGTAGAGTGCCAATTATCAGTTGGCGTATAATCGTAAGGCATGTGCGTACTTGTTGTAAAAAAGCCCTGCATAAAAGGTTCTTTTTTAGTAGTCAATATTGTTAGCAATTCTTTAAACGTATATTCATCATGCACACCTATTCTACCTTCCGGATATTTTCTTAATTGATAAACTTCTCTAAGGTCTGTAAATTTTTTTTCCAACATATATCCTCTTAAATTACCATACACCAATTCGCCCCCAAATAAAAATGAAGAGGTGTAATTTAAATTCAAAAGGTCTTCGCTGATACAAGGTAGGTTAGGAACTTTGGCCGCCTGATTGATAATTGCAATTCTCGATACCGATGGATAAGAACTTAGTACAGCCGGTATTCCTTGATCAGAAACATAGGCAGCTCCGTACGCTTTAGTAAACAACAGGCCTTCATCACAAAGCTTATTAAACTGCGGAGTACATCCTTCGATGCCACCGAGTATACTTACATTATCTGCACTCCAACTTTCAAGAAAAATATAAACTAAATTGGGGCGGTCTGTATTTAAAATTGAAATAGTAGAATCTTTAGGTACAAAAAAATCTTCAGCAATTAATTTTTGAGCATCTTCATTCCTTCTGAATTTATACAACGAGCTATCCGGAATTTTTGATTTTATAGATGCGTCTTGCAGAATATTATACAATGAATTAACAGCAATGTCATTTGCCAACACATCATTACTAAAATAAGCGATACTCTGATTGATGGGCATATTGGTAATGCCGCCCCGAATGGTAATAATACCGCTTCCTGTGCCCACAATAAAAAAAACTAATCCGATATAAGCTCTTTTCTTCCACGATCGTTCTGCAGATAGTTGTAGTAAAGAATGAATTTTTTTTCTGTAAAATATAAAACAAGGGATTGATAATAGTAGAACGAAAAAACAAAATAAAAAAAGCAATGTGGGTGAAATAGTTTTAAATACTTCTGAAGGATTTTGAAAATGTTCTAATGCCTGCATATTAATTTTCGCATTCCATTCTTTATACAAACCAGCATCACCGATACAGGTCATGCTGTATATAAGAAGTGAAATAAGAACAACTGCCGATGCAAGTATTTTAAATCCCTTTTTTTCTATGATATAAAAACAAATCACCAACAACATAGGGACTAAAACTAACATAGCACCTACCGATAAATCTAACTGATAGCCTTTAATAAATGACCAAATAAGATCACTCTTCAATTTTATTTTATCACCGATAGGTCGTTGATACCATACAAAAAATAATCGATGAATAAAAAAAACAACTTGCCAAAAGGCAAACAAGAAGAGCGTATATTTTAGGAGTGTTTTCATAAATGAAAGATAAGAGATAAGAGATGTGAGATAAGAGATGTGAGATATGAATCTTGGACGAAATTGTATTCTTTCATATCTCTAATCTCATATCTCACATCTATAATATCGGATGTCGTTTAAATTCTTTTTCTCTGTCAAATAAATATCGGTAAGTTGTTAATCGTCTTACTTCATGAGCTTCGAGATTCGCGGCCAGGTTTACCATTTTCGGATTGAAGTCGCCTATCCATTGCATCTCATATTTTTCATAACCCGAAGGCTTCACTAATTTATCGCATTCTACTATAATATAGGCATCAGTTCC
>JANNYV010000681.1:0-4203 GCA_031410275.1 Bacteroidota bacterium | reverse complement strand
GCAAAATGAATTTGGGCCAAACCCAAAAGGATTGGGAAATTATGACGAGTTAGAAGAATTTGGCAATCATCTTGAAGACTAAACTGCACAGAACATGTAGCAATTATGCAATAGTGACTGAGTAGCTTTTTAATTGTCTTTTCTTTCTTCAGCATTTTGTTCTTAACCATACCCCCTGCCTTTTTTTCAGCCACTGCGTAAACCATCGAGGCTAATGGTCAATAGCTTTTTATTCTAAATTGCCCTTCATTTTTCTTACGCCTTGCGACTTATTCCTTATAACTTAATTCCCTATTTTTACGATCTTGTCATTTCAAAAAAATATCATTGCCACCTATGCAGCACAAATTGTGTCTGTCATCTGTTCCTTTAGTTGTTCTGTATTGGCGGCACGCATGTTAGGTGCATTTGGGCAAGGCGAGTATGCCTTGTATATCAATTTTATTCTGCTTGCGGCCTTACTTTTAGGAATGGGATTGCCCGCTTCGTTGGTCCATTTTATTGCCTCCGGAAAAATTGAAAGGAAAAAAATATTTTCTGTTTTACTTCTGGTTTTGTTTGTAGGGTTTGTTTTGATGATAATTGTTTTGTCGGTTCTCTTTTCATTTTCTTTTTTCAACTCCTTTATGCCGATGCTGATCCATTCAAAGAGTTTATGGTTTTGGATGATGCTCTTGCATTTATTTTTTCTCTTGGTGAATATTTTTATGACGTCTATCTTACAGGCTGAAGGTCGCTTTAGAAAAGCAGGTTATATTCTTATAATAGGGAGCATGTTATTGCTCGGCTCGTATGCACTGAGATATTTTTCAATAGCCGGAACAAATGTTCAACCTCTCAATTGGATGATACTTTCTATGATGAGTGTATGTTCGTTACAAACCATTTTTTATATCAGGGAAATTGCAGTATGTGATAGAAATTATTTTCATCTTGGAAGAATTGAACTAAAAACAGTTACACCATTGTTTCAATTTGCCTTCATGGCGTTTGCAACAAACTTCATCCAATTTCTTTCATACAAAATGGATATATGGTTTGTGAATTATTATGATGGTAAACAGCTCACCGGAATTTATTCGCTCAGCGTCTCTTTGGCCCAAATGCTTTGGCTATTGCCGGCTGCTATACAAGCGGTTTTATATACATTTATTTCGACGCATGCTGAGCGCCAATTGAATATTGCGAAGACAATAAAGACGACGAAGCAAATTACACTTTATGCTATTTCAGCCGGTATCGCAGGGTATGTGTTGTCAATTTATTTAATACCTGTTTTGTTCGGTGAAGAATTTCGTTTATCCATTCATATCATTGGCATACTCTTATTGGGTATTGTGCCGTTTTGTTTGTCTATGGCTGTGAGTGCTTATTTTGCAGCAACGAATAGAGTAAACATCAATCTTCGTTCCGCTATTATAGGATTTGTTGTTTGCTTGGTTGCTGATATTTTATTTATACCATGCTATGGAATTATGGGGGCTGCTATTGCATCCGTGTTCTCGTATGTGGCTACTGTTGGATTTTTGCTTTTTAAATTCAGGCAAGAGATTAGAAATAAAACCTGATGGATAGTTATGGTCATCGTTTGTATTTATTTTCTATTCATCGACTAGAAAGAACATAGGCCTTTCGAAGATTAATATTTTAGCTCATAAATAATATTTTCAACTTTTGCCTTGACGCAAAAGTTGAGCAAAAAGTCAAGACTTTCGAAAAATTGGCTAAAAATCTTCTTTTATTACGAAAATGAAAAAGCTAAGCGTCTATTGATCATCACTGTTCTAAGTTGGTTAGATTAAGCAGCTAAACTTTATTCGACTGTGTACAATAGTTTTCATTTTTTTCGCCATTCAAGAAAATTTTCTTAACGCCATTTTTCTAATGTCATTTAAATGCACTCGACCTGATTGATAGTTTTTTCATGGTTTGTATTAGTAAGATAAAGACTAGAAAGAACATACTATTTTCGAAGGCACAACCTTTGATGCGTGATGTTGCATTTGCGTTAGTGATAGTAGTGAAAAGCCCGCAGCCCGCCGCTTTGGGCGGGAGTGGACTTGCAACGGATAGCGCGCCCGAACGCCCAAAATAATTTTGCAAACCAAGCAAGAATACCGAATGCTAAAACCAACTTTTTTTCGTTCTGCTTCTCCCTCCTAAACCGAGCACACCGAGTAATGAACGTGTGATAATACTGGCTGCGGTTCGTCCCACTTGTCGAGCAACAGGGTTCTCTAATATTTTTTCTAAGGTACCTTTCTCTTCTTTTTTAGTCTCCTGTTTTTTTTCTTCCTTATCACCTGCTTCACTCAATTTATCATTGAGTAATTCGTAGGCACTTTTACTGTCCATTTCCTGATTATACTTTGCCGCAATTTTCGATTGAGCAACGATGGCATGTAATTCTACTTCACTCAATATATCCATTCGTGAACGTGGCGGGCATACCATCGTATGTACCAACGGTGTGGGAATTCCTTTTTCATTTAACATAGTGACAAAAGCCTCGCCTATGCCGAGTTGTGTAATCACATCTTCTGTTTTATAATACTCCGTTTCGGGATAATTCTGCGCAATCTTTTTAATATCTGAACGATCATTTGCCGTAAACGCACGCAAGGCATGTTGCACTTTCAAACCTAATTGACTAAGAATGGCTTGCGGGATATCTGTCGGGTTTTGTGTGATGAAAAAAATACCGATTCCTTTCGAACGAATTAATTTTATGACTGTTTCTAATTGTTGCAATAATGCCGGTGTTGCATCCTGAAAAATTAAATGTGCCTCGTCTATAAACAAGACCAATTTTGGTTTGTCTACATCACCTGCTTCGGGCATACTCGCATACAACTCGGCCAAGAGTTGTAACATAAAGGTTGAAAATAATTTTGGCCTGTCTTGCAAATCAGCGACACGCACAATCGAAATCATACCTCTGCCATCATCACTAATACGCATCAGATCATCGACTTCAAATGATTTTTCACCAAAAAAAACATCCGCTTTTTGTTGTTGCAATTCAATAATTTTTCGCAGAATCGTTCCTGTCGATTGCACTGAAATATTTCCGTATGCTTCTTTAATTTCATCCTTGCCTTCATTATTCATGTATTGAAGTACGCGGGTCATATCTTTTAAATCGAGCAGCGGCAATTGATGATCATCACAATATTTAAATATCATTGATACGATGCCTTCTTGTGTATCATTGAGCCCGAGTATTTTTGAAAAAAGTACCGGACCAAATTCAGTCACGGTGGCACGAAGTCTTGAACCTGGTTCATTGCTCAAGGTCAAAAATTCAATCGGGTAGGAGGCCGGTGAATAGGTGATGCCAAGTAAGGTACATCGTTCGGCTATTTTATCATTCAAAACACCTGCGGCACCAATACCGCTCAGGTCGCCTTTGATATCCATCATCATCACCGGTACACAAGCATCGCTCAATCCTTCGGCCAAATGTTGCAAGGTTTTTGTTTTTCCTGTTCCGGTCGCACCGGCTATCAAACCATGACGGTTCATGGTTTTCAAGGGAATATTGACGTTGCTTCCGGCGATGGCTTTGCCGTCTAGCACGGCGCCTCCCAATAAAAAACTTTCCCCTTTGAATGTGTATGCCTCTTGTATGATTTGCTCGAATGACATGATTTAATATTTAGTTTGTGAAAATACTTATTTTGAATGAAGTTCAACTTTTGTTTTTGTATTTTTACTCAATATTTATCCCATGGAAAAAATAATTGAAAATCAACTCAGTCAGATTACGTCAAAAATAAAAAAGTTGAAAGCACGTAATCTTCGCTTGGAAACGGAGAATGAAGATCTTAAAAAATCGGTGTTTGGTTATTTGCAACAACTAGAGGATCAGAAAAAGGAATCTGTGAAACTCTCACAAAGTATGCAGCACAATTTAATCAGTCAATCCTTAACAACCGATAAAAAAACATTACAAAAAGAGATTGATAAATATATTCTGATGATCGATAAATGCATTGCGGCGGTGAATGTGAAGATGTGATGAATTCGATGTCCGGAATTCGATGTCCGATGTTCGATGTTTGGAATGCAGTGTAAATACAGATGTTAGATGTTGGGAATGCAGTGTAAATACAGATGTTCGATGTCAGATGTTCGATGTTCGGAATGCAGTGTAAATACAGATGTTCGATGTCAGATGTTAGATGTTAGGAATACAGTGTA
>JANNYV010000680.1:0-9052 GCA_031410275.1 Bacteroidota bacterium | reverse complement strand
CAGAATACAATGATAGTAAAATCATTTTATAATTACATAATTTTCTCGCACTATTTTTAAATACAACATTCTATGTGCTTGGCAGTGTTATGTTTTTGTACTTTGCTCAACATATTTTCGTTTTCTTCAAAATATTTTTTTACCTTTATTAAAGCATTAACAAAGCCCTTCATTGGGTGGCTTGTTTCTTGTACTGATGTAACTTTATTCATAGCTCTCAAAAAATATTCATTATGCCAGATTTCAACAGAAGAGAATTTATCGGTGGTTTATTTACGAAGGAAAAAGAATCGGATACAGTGTATGATATTAATAAGGATGAGGTCTTTCAGAAATATGCCAATAAAACCTCACCACTCAGTCTTAAGAAAAGCAGATCGGGTCTTAGTCAGTACACAGGCGTTTGGGGGGAAGAACAAAAAATACATTTACTTCGCCGCTTGACATTTGGTGTAACGCCTGCCGACGTTGCAGCCATTGGAAGCATGACTATGAGCCAAACAGTAGATGCGTTCCTAAATAATACGCCTCCTGTTCCTGCACCTCCTGTAAATTATTATGAGAATATTTATGCCGATCCAACCAGTGTACCGCTTGGTTCGACATGGATCAATGCAGCGTATGGAGACGGTACTGTAAATTATTACAGAATTGTTTCGACCAAAGCATGGTGGATGAATAATATTAAGAATCAAGGTCAAAGTATTATGGAAAAAATGGTCCTCTTTTGGCATAATCATTTTGTAACAGAATCATTTGCAGCCGGTGATGCACGCACGCATTATAAATATATGAGCCTGCTTCGTGCAAATGCATTGGGCAATTTTAAAACCTTTGTACGAGATGTGACCAAAGATGCACATATGCTTTTTTATCTGAATGGTCAGTACAATGTAAAGAATTCGCCCGACGAAAATTATGCGCGTGAAGTGCAAGAACTTTTTACGATCGGAAAAGGTACAAACATGTGGACCGAAGCGGATGTGAAAGAAGCCGCGAAAGTGCTCACAGGTTATAGAGTAGATGCGACTACATTAGTGACAAGTTTCAATCCGACTTTTCATGAAACAGCCAATAAAACATTCTCAGCCTTTTATAATAACAATATTATTTACGGGCAAGCAGGTGCTGCCGGTGAAACGGAATTAGATTCATTGTTGAATATGATTTTTACACAGGATCAATTGGTCGCAAAATTTCTGTGCAGGAAAATTTATCGCTTCTTTATTTATTATAATATTGATACAAATGTTGAGTCGACTATTATAAGTGGTATGGCGCAAACATTAATTGCGAATAATTGGGATATAAAACCCGTGTTGTCGCAATTATTTAAGAGTGATCATTTTTATGATGCCCTGACGGAATATTGTTATATCAGAACTCCGATGGATTATTTCTTAGGGATGGCGAGAACCTTAGATGTGCAAATACCCGGCACACTAACATTAGAAGATCAGTACAAGGCCTATTACTATTTGTCTTATTTGTGTGATATAGGAGGGATGAATCCGGGCGATCCTCCAAATGTAGCCGGATGGCCGGCCTTTTATCAGTCGCCATTTTTTCATCAGATGTGGATTAATTCGGATACACTTCCTAAGCGAATGAAAAATACGGATGCGCTTTTTACCAATTATGGTTTGTATGTTTCTGCAACTTGTCAATTGAAATGTGATGTATTGGCATTTGCGCAAACTCTTTCAAATCCGTATGACCCGGATGCCATTGTGAATGATTGTGTGAAATATTTATTATCTATTGGATTGTCTGCTTCATTGAAGACAAGTTTTAAAGCTTCTTTGCTTGATGCCACATTATTGAATGCAAGTTGGACAACGGCGTGGACCAATTATATAGGTGCTCCGGGTAATGCTACGTATGTTGGCATAGTGACATCGAGATTGCAAGATTTACTGACGAAATTGCTCCGTATGGCTGAACATCAATTGTGCTAATGATGGAAACACAACTAACATATACCTTGTAAAAATTTCACATTATGAAGAGAAGAGATTTCCTGAAATTAAGTACCATGGCCACCTTGGCGACAACAGTCGATGGTATACCAATACATGCATTCGGGCAAAATAAATTGTTTAATGCATTGGCAAAAACAAGAGGTTCGAATGATCATATTTTGGTGCTCATTCAAATGTCGGGTGGGAATGATGGTTTAAATACGGTGATTCCGTTAGACAGATATAGTGAATTGTCGGCAGCTCGTTCGAATATATTATTGAATGCGTCGAGTGTATTGCCTTTGAATGGGATAACAACGTCAGGTTTTCATCCTGCGATGACGGCGATGCAAAATATTTACAATACAGGCAGAATGAATATTGTGCAAGGTGTAAGTTATCCTGACCCGAACTTTTCGCATTTCAGATCGACCGATATTATTTTCAGCGCGTCGGATTCGAATGCCTATATAAATACGGGTTGGGTTGGGCGTTATATTGATCAACGATTCCCGGGCGCGCCACAATCATATCCGGATCCTAATTTCTTAGATCCTTTGGCCATACAAATCGGGTCATCGGTATCGTCAATATTAACCGGAGCCAATGGGTTAAACGGTCTTGCAGTGTCGAGTATCAGTAGCTTTTATCAAATTATTAGTGGTACAGTAGATCCTGCGCCGGCAACCCCTGCAGGAAATGAATTGACATTTATACGATTCATTGCGCAGCAAACTCAGGCTTATACATTAGTCCTGCAAAATGCAGCTTCTATTGGAACTAATTTAGCCACCTATCCGAGCGGAAATAGTTTAGCAGATCAATTAAAAATTGTGGCTCGTTTAATTAATGGTGGATTAAAAACACCGGTATATATTGTGAATCAGGGTGGCTATGATACCCATGATAATCAGGTTGATACCTTAGATCATTCAACAGGCGAACATGCCACAAGACTTGGGAAACTTTCGGATGCGATAGGTGCTTTTCAACAAGATTTAAAATTGATGAATAAGGAAGATATTGTTGCGGGTTGTACCTTCTCGGAATTCGGAAGACGAATTAAATCGAATGCAAGTGGAGGAACAGATCATGGTTCAGGAGCACCGATGATTGTGTTTGGTACACAGGTAAATCCAACCATGATAGGTACAAGTCCGGTGTTACCGGCGAGTGCAACGGTAAATGATAATGTGCCGATGCAATTCGATTTCAGACAAGTGTATGCATCTATTTTACAAGATTGGTTTAAACTCGATCCGATTGATGTGAGCGCCATTTTAAATGGACAAACCTATCAGATACTTCCTATTTTTAAATGGACAGTTGGCACACAAGATGTGGTTGCAAGTTCGAATAAATTTTCATTAGAACAGAATTTTCCAAATCCATTTACAGAACATACCATTATACGGTTTACAAGTGAAGGAGGAAATGCGCAAATTATTTTATATGATCAGATGGGTAAACGTGTTCGGGTACTTTATGAGAATGAAGTAGCTGCAGGAACACATGATATTGGGGTAGACAGAAATGGATTGGCAGCAGGAAATTATTACTATGAATTATATGTTGGCTCCCAAAAAACAGGCAAGCAATTAGTAGTCAGCAATTAAATTATTATAAACAATCGGCTTCTTATTTAAATTACACACACGAAGGAACACTACAAATAAAATGGCCCCTGATTTTTATCGGGGGCTTTTTTATTGAGAGCTACCAATAAATGAAAAGTATTCTTGAATGATTAGTTTTGCCCACATCATTCATATGCCCACATCAGTTTCATCACTCAAAATATTTCTCAATCAAAAAGTACGTGAGTATAATACACCTGCATTTATTATCGGTGATCCGATTTCTGTGCCTCATCAATTTTCAAAAAGACAAGATATCGAAATAGCCGGATTCTTTGCGGCACTCATTGCATGGGGAAATAGAACAAGTATCATTCAGAATGCAAATAGAATTATAAATGCAATGGATCATGCGCCATATCAATTTATTTTACAACATGAAGAACATGATTTGAAGCGATTCCTCGACATCAAACACAGAACATTTAATGCTACGGATTTACTTTATTTGATTCATTTTTTAAAACATCATTATTCAACATATGATAGTTTGGAAGCAGCGTTTTTGATACAGCATGCAACCACCATGAAACAACGGTTGATTGATTTTCATCAGTATGTTTTTTCACTTGAGCATCCTGCCCGGACAAGAAAACATATTTCAACACCGGAAAAGAATTCTGCCTGCAAGCGAATAAATATGTATCTAAGATGGATGGTTCGGAAAGACAATGAGGGTGTTGATTTTGGAATCTGGGAAAAAATAAATATGAAGGATTTAATTTGCCCGATGGATGTGCATGTTTGCAATGTTGCTTTTCGTTTGGGACTGATTCATCAAAACAAAGCCAATTGGAAAACTGCTGAAGCATTGACAACGCAACTTAAATCATTTGATAGCAATGATCCCTGCAAATATGATTTTGCGTTGTTTGCATTAGGTGCTGAGGAGAGGGTGAGATAGGCGTTTTCGATGTTCGGACTTCGATGTTGGATGTTCGGAAATTTTCGTCATTTGATAGTTGTCCATTCTGACAATTCAAAATCGATTCTCAAGGATAATTTAATATCAATGTGGCGAAAATAGATAAGCATCGACTTTTTAATTCATTGTAAATCCAACCATCGAACTTCGGTATTCGGACATCGAAATTATTCAGTCTTCTTCCGAAATAAAGGCACTTTACTTTCGCTGCCAGTTAAAAGCCTGTTGATATTTTTATGATGGGTTAGTACAACAAGGCAGGCAGTTGCGACAGCAAACACCCTGTACATCAACTCAGGTTCTTTAAAAATAAAAAATATCAATACAGGAAATG
This sequence comes from Bacteroidota bacterium, assembly GCA_031410275.1. Taxonomy (GTDB): domain Bacteria; phylum Bacteroidota; class Bacteroidia; order Chitinophagales; family Chitinophagaceae; genus OLB11. Next base: position 4,195 of record JANNYV010000680.1, on the reverse strand, counting down.
CAATGCTTGCCACAATAGAACTTAATGAAACATAGCGGGTTAAAAACAACATGCAAAAAAATACTGCCACCAAACTCGCTGCTACCAAGGGTTGTATGGCCAATATCATTCCGAATAAAGTTGCAATTCCTTTACCGCCTTTAAACTCAGCCCAGATAGGAAAGATATGACCAACTACTGCACAAATTCCTAAGACAACCTGAAAGTTGGTTAAGGCAACATTATCTAATTGATATTTTGGAATAAAATAGGCAAGGTCGACCGCCATAAAACCTTTCAGCATATCGACGACAAAAACAAAACTGCCTGCTTTAGAGCCTAATACTCTGAACGTATTGGTAGCGCCTGCATTGCCGCTGCCATAATTTCGAATGTCGATATCGAAGAAGTATTTGCTTACCCAAACCGATGTTGGAATTGATCCTAAGAGATAAGCAAGTATTAAAAGAATTATTTCGTACATAGTTTACGTTAATATTACCAAACGATGATTGGCGAAGATAGGGATTGAAATAGAGAAATGCAAACACGCATGACGTTAATTAATATGTAACGCGACCCAATCCTTCTTTCTGTTTTGAGAGATAAGCCTGAAACCTAGTTCAGTAAAGCATTCAGAGATTATTTGTATATCAGAGAATAGAATTCCACTGAGGAAAATTTCGCCCTTAGGCTTGAGTATTTTTTTTAATTGTGGCAAGGTTTCAAGTAAAATATTCAAATTGATATTGGCCAGTATAATATCGAATGTGTTATTTATTGTAAAAATATCTTGTCCGGAAATATCAATTTGAGGGCACTTATTTTTGATACAATTTTCGGTCGCGTTTTCTACAGACCAATTGTCGTTATCAATTCCTTTGACACTTTCTGCACCTTTCATTGCAGCGAATATGGCCAAGACACCGGTACCGCAACCAAAATCTAAAACAGCCTTATTCGCGAAATCAATTTCACAGGCAAATTCTAACATCATTTGTGTGGTTTCATGATGACCGGTGCCAAAACTCATTTTCGGTGTAATCACAATATCATACCGGCAATTAGTAAATGGCGGATGGAAATTTGCTCTGATTCCTACTTCATCATTAATTCGTATAGGTTCGAAGTTTGATTCCCATTGAGCATTCCAGTTTTCGTGCGGAACCAATTCTTTTTTGTACATATACTCAAATGCTTGTATGCTTTCATTGACGGTTGCTTCATCAAACTCATTTTCATAAAAGAATACCATCAATGTATTTTCTGTTTCTTCAAGACCCTGACAATTTAAATCCGAAAAGAGTGCTGAAAGGATATCAGCATCACCGGGTTTGTTTAACTCGAAAATTAATTTTACATAATTCATTCAACGAAAGTAATGATTTAAACATGATGGGGCTTAGTGATAACTTTAAAATTTCAAATTGTATGTAGGTCAAGACCAATTTTCAAATTACCTTTGGCCCCTTATGTCAGATGAGATACGTCACGAATGTGGCATTGCTTATTTACGGCTTCGTAAATCACTTTCTTTTTATCACCAAAAATATGGTACTGCTTTTTACGGGCTCAACAAATTATACTTGTTGATGGAGAAACAGCACAATCGCGGCCAAGATGGTGCCGGTATTGCAGCCGTGAAACTTGATATGCAAAACGGCACACCGTTTATGAAACGTATCCGCAGTAATGTAGCACAAAGTATTTCTGATATTTTTAAGCAGGTGCAACAAGAAATAGAAGAGGTTGAAAAATTGCAGCCGGATATTCGCAATTATCCTGAAACATTAAAAGGTTATTTGAGTTTTATGGGTGAGGTGATGATTGGGCATTTGCGATATGGCACACAGGGAAGAAATAATATTGAGTATTGCCACCCATTTATAAAATCAGATATTAATCCTTCTCGTAATCTTTGTTTGGCAGGCAATTTCAATTTAGTGAATACGAAGGAGCTGTTTCATTTTATTCATAAAGATGAATTGGCAGAATTGAAAATGGATAGTGATCTATCGGCCATGATGGAAACGATTCATTATTATTTACGTGAAGAAGAAGAGAAAAATCCGGCTGATATAAATTGGAAAGAAGTGTTGGGCAAAGCCACCAATTTATTTGACGGAGGCTTTGTGGCTGAAGGCATGTGTGGCAATGGCGATAGTTTTGTGATGCGTGATAAACATGGCATTCGTCCGGCATATTATTATATTGATGATGAAATAATTGCAGCTGCTTCAGAACGTCCGGTGTTGATGACAGCATTTAAAACAACTTCAGACAGGGTCATTGAATTACCGGCAGGTCATGCGTTGATTGTAAAAGCCAACGGTCGTTATGCAGTGGAAAAAATATTGCCTTCGGCTGAAAAAAAGGCTTGTAGTTTTGAGCGGATTTATTTTTCAAGAGGAAGTGATGAAGATATTTATAAGGAACGTAAACAACTTGGCCGTTTGCTTTCTGAGAAAGTACTGAAATCGATCAACTATGATTTGAAGAATACTATTTTCTCTTTTATTCCTAATACAGCGGAGACCGCTTTTTATGGTTTGATAAAAGGAGCTGAAGCCTATTTAAATGAAATAAAAGTAAAAAGGATTCAGGGTTGGGATAAGGAATTTGATGAAGAGAAGCTTCGCGAGATGATAGAGCGCAGAGTCAGGATAGAAAAAATTGCGATTAAAGATGTGAAGCTACGAACCTTTATTACTGAAGATTCTGCCCGTAATGAAATGGTGCAACATGTGTATGATATCACTTATGGAACCGTGCGAGCAGGAATTGATTCGCTTGTTGTGATTGATGATTCTATTGTTCGCGGTACCACATTAAAAGAAAGTATTATCAGAATGCTGGATAGGTTAGGCCCGAAAAAAATTACAGTGGTTTCTTCTGCTCCGCAAATTCGGTATCCCGATTGTTATGGTATTGATATGAGTAAGATGGGCGAATTTATCGCTTTTCAGGCAACAGTTGAATTATTGAAAGATACCAAGCAATTACATTTATTGACGGATGTGTATGCCGATTGTTTGCAGGCAGAGAAATCGAATAAACTAGCTTCGCAAAATTTTGTGAAACGTGTATATAAACAATTTTCGATTGAAGAGATTAATACAAAAATATCGCAAATGCTTCGTGCAGATGATGTGAAGGCAGAAGTGGAAATCATTTATCAAACCATCGAAAATCTTCATGAGGCTTGTCCACATAATACCGGTGATTGGTATTTTTCCGGTGACTATCCAACACCTGGCGGAAATGTGGTCGTGAATAAAGCCTTTATGAATTATGTGGAAGGGAAAGGTGGAAGGGGGTATTAAGAGTTGCGAGTTTAAGGGTTACGAGTTGCGGGTTGAAGGGTTACGAGTTAAGGAGTTACGGGTTGTGGGTTATGATGAACAAGTATAAATATTTTTTTGTTCATAAAACATTGTTGGGTAAGTTTGCTTTGCATAAATAACTACAATCATGACTTTGAAAAAATTTGAAGACCTCGAGGTCTGGAAGGATTCTATTCAACTAGGAAAGGAAATTTACATATTGACTCAAGGGGAAATTTTTAAAAATGATTGGGCCCTACGAGACCAAATTCGAAGAGCCTCAGTATCTGTTTCAAATAATATTGCAGAAGGTTTTGAATACAACAACAATAATTATTTTATTAAATATTTAAAAATTGCCAAAGGCAGTTGCGGTGAGGTAAGAAGTATGGTGATACTAATGAATGAAATTGGATATATTAATACAAATGATAAGAATAAATTTTATGCAATGTCGGATAGCCTATCAAATAGAATAGGCGGTCTCTTAAAATATTTGAACCAACAAAAATTAAACTTGAAGAACTCTAACTCGCAACTCTCTAACCCGTAACTCGTAACCCCTTAACTCCTTAACAAATTCACATGATTCAATACGATAAATTCACACTCAAGAACGGCCTACGTTGCATCGTGCATCACGACACCACCACACCGATGGTTGCCTTTAATATTTTATATGATGTTGGCGCCAAGGATGAAAACCCTGCACAGACAGGGTTTGCTCATCTCTTTGAGCATTTAATGTTTGGCGGCTCGGTCAATATTCCTGAGTATGATGAACCTCTGCAAATGGCCGGTGGAGAAAATAATGCATATACCACCAATGATTTGACGAACTATTATATTCAACTTCCGGCGCAAAATATTGAAACCGCTTTTTGGTTAGAAAG
>JANNYV010000679.1:0-3918 GCA_031410275.1 Bacteroidota bacterium | reverse complement strand
TTTTTGCAACAACACCACGGCCATCGAATCTGCAGATCGTTCATTTGCCCGGCTGTATTTCGCAAAATCGTAATTGTAATTTTTTACAAACTGAAATGTTTTATCCAGCTTATTATACTTGGCTTTATTAATATCCCGAATTTGCTTCTTCACAGTTTTATCCTTCGCCAGTTTTTCTTCGGCTATAAAATTTTCTTGTACATGAAACAATAACTGATGTGACAATTCATGACAAAGCATAAAGGCAATTTGAGATTCATTTTTAAGTTGCTCCAAAATACCAATATTGACATACAATTTATTATCGCCCATATTAAACGCATTCGGCACGACATATCGTGTGCACACAATGTCAAATTTTTCCTTTAATCCGTTTCGCGCCACTACAGAATCTAAAATTGTCTTCAGGTATTTTTTGACAAAAGGTTCTTCAATGAATTGATTTTTTTTAGAGGCATTACTATACGAAATATACAATACATATAAATACCTGTTGAATTTTTTAATGATGTTTTCATCCAGTGTATTGTATTTGATTTTTGTCTTTTTATAAAATGCGCTATAACTCATTTTATATCCTGAGGTACTATATTTCAACGGAACATAATCAGTTGTATATTGGGCATTCACTTTTGACAAAGCTAACACGAAACAGAGCAATAGTAAGATTCTGATTTTTTTCATGATTGTTTTTTTACCAGCCAATATTATCATTTACTTTCCGCCATTTATTTCTGAATGTATAAAACAGTCCGAATTGCGCCAAGCCCGTTATCATACCGAATTCCGATGAAAGACCTATTTTCTTTGAGGCCAAAAATTTCAAGCCTAAGCCGGCTTCTAACGATAATGGCGAATACGTTAACGGGCTTGCATCATACTGTTGATGTATCTCCGCAATTTTTATATCGTGTTGGTCAGTGGTATTATATTTTACTGAGCGAAAACGAATACCTGCACCGGCAAAAAAATAAAAAATAGACCGTGGGCGTTGTACAAAATAACGCATACATCTTGCCTGAACAGCCATGCGAAATCCTTTTGTATCAAGATTAAACGTATCAACAATATCTTTTCTGTTCTCTGTTAAATGAAAGGAATAATAATTCACACCAATACCAACTGCCGTATAATCACTCACCGCATAATCGAATGTCACCGCTATCGGATTTGAATACTTGGTTGAATAGGTAAAGTTATACGTTAGAATATCTTGAGACTGCTCTTGCAAATAACCATTCAACATGAGATGATTGTAATTCGCAGCACCATAGGAAACAGTCAGCATCTTATTCGCCTTGGCCATCAAAGGGTCCTGGGCATGCGACTCCTGACAACTTACCATCAACAATACGATAAAAGTAAATTTCTTACCGAAAGAAATAAAATTCATGCATCCGAAATTTTTAATACCACAAGGTAATATAAATGTTTAAATGTCCTAATAAAGTTGAATGAAAAATGGGTAATGGTTAGTGAGTTATTGAATTAGTGAGTTAGTGGGTTAGTGGGTTAGTAAGTCTTTCAACTAACAACCAATAACCTCAACTAATTTAATCACTTATATTTGTCCTATGAAAAAGGAAACAAAATATATTTTGATTGCAGTTGGTGCATTCATTATACTGTTTCTACTAATTCATTATTATATTTATTTTGTCATGGATGCCTCCTAATTAATTCGTCGGGCCATTATCAACTGCTGCTTCTAAGGTTGTTTGTAATGTATTGGTGAGGCTAGTCATAAAATCAAAACCGGTTGCCGTTTCAATCGCATCAATACTTGTTCTGTAATAACCCCATGTATGTGTATTGACTGTTTGTGTATTTGGCATATCTACCGTGATAACTCTAGTGGTAGTTGTTACTCTGCTCACATCATTATTCCCAACAGGTAATATCACCACAATCTTCCAAAAATGTGAAGGCACATTTATATTACCACTTGCTATGCTATTGGTTACACCGCCATTACTTCCCGTGCCTCCTGTACCATAGCCGCCACTATACGTATATAATTCATAACCACTATTAATAAGATCAAGACAATACTGTTCTAAATTATTCCATGTTACCTGATTTAAATTAGGTGCTTGCGGCATCATATTACTCATGAGGAAAGTCACCGCATTGTTGGTGATATTATTATTGCGTTGCGATGATGCTACCTGATGACCTCTATCGAAACCACTACCCGAATAACTCGACGAACCTGCTCTGTAAAAACTCGAAGGTAATTGCATGTCCGTTGCAAAACAATCGCATCTCGGCGTAGTACCCACATCGGATAAATCTAAATGCCATGCAACCCATGCAGCACTTCCTTTCGAATTATCATAGGCCAAATCGTATTGTGGTTTTATTAAAAGATAATTATCAGGAAACGAAATATCAGTTACCGCATTGCTCGGATTGCCCATGGCAAGATGATCATTATCATTGCCTGATACAATGATGGTATTCGCAGTAATATTAAAATCATCAATATTTAATTTACCACCAGTTAGCTTCCGAATTTGAAATCGAATATTGCCAATCATATTCACAACAAATGAAGCTGATTGCAGTGTGGTCGATGAAGTTGTGACTGTACTGCCTTCCTGCGTCCATGTGCCTCCACCATTCGTTGATTTATACAATGCCCATGTGCTGTTCGATTCACTCGCATATTTTGCATGCCAAACAGTCACAACAGATGTATCACAATACACATCAAAATTCATGGTAAATTTTCCTGTATTTTGAATACGTGCAGACTTTGCTCCATTTTTTCTGTCTGAAGAAGTGGTACCGATTAATGCATCTTCAAAATTCCATGAGCCTGTAGTGAGTAATACATCGGCTGCCGCATAGCTTGTCTTTATTCCATTCTCCATTGTTTCAGGAAACACAATAAACACCGGATGATTTGAGTAAATAAAATTACTGATATTATCCTCTAACACAGGAAAGTCGAGCAAGTCCACATTACCATCTCCATTTAAATCAGTTGTAAAATATCCGTATTCAAAATTCTGAACATCCATTTCAGTTTCCGGCAAATCTAACAAGTCTATATTTTCATCTTGAAATAAATCGCCATTATACAAAGCCCACACACCTGCTTCAACTTCCTTCATATTGCCTCCATATGCTTTCGCTTGAGCCGTTGTAAAATCATATGTCGCAGGAATTGAACCAAGGGCCACAGGATTAGCGCTCCAGGTTTGTATACCGCTTCGATGTTTAATGACAATATAATAGTTCCCTGAAAGAGGAGCAAATGTTATCAAGGCCGTACCATCAGTATTCAATTGTGCCGTACCAGTCGCAATCAACGAAAATGTTATCGGGTCATATAATTCAATTTGGATATCATCTACAATAGTTTGACTCAAACTGACACCTTGATTATATAAAACAGGTATCATCAAACCCGAGCCAATATAATAGGACTGAAAAAATAATTTCAAATTTAAAACAGTACATGGACTTACAGTCACATTCGCAGGTGATGAAATGCTGGTACATCCTGCGCTGTCTGTATACGAATACGTATAGCTTGTAGATGCACCCGTGTAAGGATTTGCAATACTAAATGTACCCCCCGAAGGAAATCCGTTTAATGAAACTGGCACTCCGTTACAACCCGTCACACTTGATGCGGAGACAAATATTGCTACCGGTTCTGTAATCGTTATCACAGTAGAAGCCGTGCATAAATATGCATCCGAAACATTCACTGTGTAGGTATTTGCTGAAATATTTGTAAACACATTTACAGATTGATATACCCCATTATTTAGTTTATAATTGATATTAGTTTTTGAGGTGGCGGAGTTCTGAGTATGGATATTTTTTTACCAAAAGTTATCATATCATTAAACATATTGGAGGAGCCACTTCATTTACTGTTGCTAATTTGCCAGAAGGAAATTA
>JANNYV010000678.1:0-8782 GCA_031410275.1 Bacteroidota bacterium | reverse complement strand
TGCTTCATCACCGGTATATTTTCCTACGGCCGCCGGGAATAAAATTTTTCCTGAAACTAAATTCGCTCTGACACTATCTGCTCTTTCCAATGAAAGTTTAACCATATCACCTGTGACTAATGGTTTAATTAAAATATGTCTGAGTTTGGCTTTTTCACCTTGCCTGTTCACCATTTGTATAATATGATAACCGAATGATGTTTTGACCACCGGTGAAATTTCACCGTTTTGTAATTTAAATGCTGCCGCGGCAAACTCAGGTACGAGTTCATCTCTTCCCATAACGCCTAAATCACCGCCATTGTCTTTACTTCCGGGATCTTCGCTTTTGGTCAACGCCATAAATTCGAATGTTGATTTCCCCGATACAATTTCTTTTCTAATATCTTCTAAACGTTGAATGGCATCATCCGCGACTTCCTTATTTACATCGGGTCTGAAAACAATTTCACCAACTTCAACCGTCGAAGGATAAAACGGCAAACTGTCTATTGGAATTTTATCATAAAATGCTCTGACTTCTTGTGGTGTAATTTTTACACCTGCCATAATTTGCTGTTGCATTTTTTGAAATTGCAATTGCTCTTTAAACATTGGGCGATAATCATCCTTCAGTTGATAAACAGTTTTACCTGCTACCTCAGCTAATTTTTCTTCAGAGCCATATTGACTTACAAAATACCTAATACGGTTTTCTAATTGGCCTTCTACTTCTTCATCTGTGACAAACACACTATCTCTGTCGGCCTGCTCGGTCACAATTTTTTGCCCCAATGCATTTTCAAGTAAATCACATTTTACTGATTCCGAAATGGCAGGGTTATCACGTTTGTATTCTTCAAATGCAGTTTCAATTTCGGAGCGGAGAATAATTTTATCACCGACAATGGCGATTACTTTATCAAGGTTTTCGTTTTGTGCATTTGCATGCAAAACAAGTGTGACAATAAATGCCTGAAGGAGAAATAAAAACTTAAAATGATTTTTCATAAAGTGCGCAAGTTAAGAACAAATGCTTGAGTCTGCATTCTTATTTTTGCTCATTTAACAAACATTTTTGTGTTAAATGAATTGGCTGATAACTATTGTCTGATAGCCTAATGCTCTCCTAAAACTGAGAACATCATCAATTTATTTAAAGGGATTGTGAGTATGCTTTTTATAAATTTTTAGTAAGCAATTTCTTACTTTCTATTTCTTTCAAAAGCTCGGTAGCAGGGATGTACACAGATTTTCCATTTTGGCCAAACACCAACGATTCACCATGCAGGGCAGATTCTCTGACTAATTTTTCATAAGCGATTCTAAATCCTAACATGATTTTATCGCCTAATTCTTGATTCTCTTTGCTTATTATTCCTTTCGATATCATTCGGCAAGTATTTGAATTTGATTCCAAAGGTATTCAATTATGATTGTATTGGCAAGTAATTTTTCACCGCTTGCTATTTTTTCTAAGGATGCATTTGTATTATTGGTGACTATCCAATAATCAACAATAGGAATAAATAAATGAATTAAATTGTGAATTCCTCTTTCATATCTACGTTTTATAATATCTGAAGGAATATGATGCCCACCTTTCGAAACCCTTTTTGCTACACGGTCTATCGCTAATTCATATCGTTCAAGCCAAACATAAATGAGCCTAACTTCATAGCCCTTCGCTTGTGCCTCATGCACCAACGAAACATAACTTCGTGTAGACAATGTTGTCTCAAGCGCAAAGTCGACACCGTCTTCCAAAAGTTCTGCAATACGTTTCAGCATAATTCTTCCCGCTTCAAAAGCAACAGATTCTACATTAAACGGTGACAAGCCACGGGCAATATTATCGGCATTCACAAACTCTCTGCAATCGAGCAACTCAGGCAAAATAGTTTCGCTCGCCGTTGTTTTTCCTGCTCCGTTGCAACCGGCAATGATATATAGGTTCGGCATACTTTTCAGAATTTTCAAATATACTAAATAAGCAATCAGATTTTAAAATCAATATTTACTTTTACAGTTCATGATATCGCTAACTACGCCACAATTAAATGCTTCACTTGTTTGGACACAGGGCGAATTAGATTTTTTAACTACCCATGGAAATGCAACACGCTCAGATATTTTTACCTTGTCGAAAATTGTGTCGCAAAAAATACTTCATCAACTATTTGCAAGACAAAACGCCAAACAGAAATGCCCTTTTTTATATGCAAATGAAAACATAGTCTACCCCGTATCATTGAGTATTGAACAATCATCATCAGAACGAACAGCCGCGTTTAAAGCGTCGTTATTTCAAGGAGAAACGTTTATCGATTTGAGCGGAGGCTTTGGAGTGGACGCTTATTTTTTTGCGAAGCAATTTCATACGGGCATTGTGGTAGAACGGAATACAGCATTAGCTCAAATTGTTTCACATAATTTTTGCTTACTTAATCAACACAATATACAATTTGCAATTGGTGTAAATGCCGAACAATTTATCAATGAATATAAAGGCACTTGCAATCTCATTTATATTGATCCCGCTCGACGTAACAATGAAGGAAAAAAAATTGTCAGGCTTTCAGATTGCGAACCTGATGTCGTAAAAATGCTTCCCCAATTATTTTCGATATCAAATGAGGTATTAATTAAAACATCTCCTCTGCTTGACATTGATGCCGCTTGTGAAGAATTGAAATATGTGAAGAAAGTGTATGTTGTAGCGGTGGAAAATGAATGCAAGGAATTACTCTTTCATCTTGAAAAGGATTTTATGGGAGCGTATACAATTCATGCCATCAATATTGAAAAAGGGAGTCAAATTGATTTTTCATTTTTATCGCAAGATGAAATGAATGCCGATTCAACAATTGGTTCAATAAAAAAGTATGTATACGAACCCAATGCTGCTATTTTAAAGTCTGGCGGATTTAAGTCTGTCGGCACGACCTATCGATGCACTAAACTACATGTCAATTCACATTTGTATAGTTCCGATAAATTGATTCATGATTTCCCCGGCAGACGATTTGAAATTTTGCATCGCATAAAAGTTGACAAGAAAAAAATACAGGCGCTTATTCCGGACGGAAAAGCGAATGTCAGTATTCGAAATTTTCCGGGCACTGTAGATGCATTGAAAAAAAAGTTAGGACTCAAAGATGGAGGTGATATCTATTTATTTGCAACTACTGATTTTGAAAACAATAAAATAGTATTGATATGTAAAAAAGTTTGATGCTGTATTTTAAATGAAACTCCCAATAGATAACGTGTTAGAAGACATAACGAAAGACGATAGGCTACTCATTATGGTGGGTAATCGGAAAGATGCTCATTCCTCATTTATCATTCATAACTCATCATTTAAAATTCATCACTCGCTTATTTTATTTCAAACTCCCAAGGCAAAATAGTTTGTATTTTATTTTGCCGGCTACGTACTTTTTGTATCTCTTTATATAATGTATAATCGTCCCCCAATATTTTTTTCACTACAGCATCTTCCTTTTTCTTACCCATAAAAGATGAAAGAATTTCTTCTAATTTATCAACTTGCTTTGGATACTCAGCTATTTTATAATCTTTAAGGTTGGCTAATTTCGCAGCACATTGCAAAGCGGTTTCTTTATCTCCAAAACGATCGACCAATTGCAATTCCTTAGCGAGCTTTCCGCTATACACATGCCCTTGTGCAAGTTCTTCAACTTTTTCCATACTCAATCTTCTGGCGGTAGAGACTCTTGTTTTAAACATGATATAGGTGCTGTCTAAATACGCCTGTATCCATCCACGTTCCAACTCTGACATAGGTCTTGTCATATTTGGGAAGTCGGCATACTGACTGGTTTTTACATGGTCGAAGGTGACACCTAATTTATCTTTCATCATGGCATCAATATTAAATAAAACACCTACTACACCAATCGAGCCTGTTAATGTTGTATTCTCTGCAAAGATGCTGTCACCGGCGCAAGCAATATAATAACCACCACTTGCCGCATAGTTTCCCATACTAATGACGATGGGTTTTTTTGCTTTCAACTGCATCAATTCATGATAAATAATTTCACTTGCGAGGGCACTGCCACCGGGAGAATTGATACGCAATACCACCGCTTTAATATGATCATCATTCGCAATTTTTCGAATGTTTTGAGTAAATGTTTTTGAATAGATGCCATCGGTTCCTTCACCGTCGTGTATTTCGCCTTCGGCATAAAGGACGGCAATTTTATCTTTCGATTTACTTGAATGACTAATTGATTTTGCATATTCTGAAGGAGAGATAAAATGAATTTTATCATCCTTTTTTATTTCTAATTTGTTTTTAAGAATGGCTTCTACAGAGTCAGAAAATATCAGTGCATCCACAAATTTATTTTTTAACGCATCGGCCGGGAACTTTATCGTTCCGTCATTTGCCATCTTTGCCAAGGTCCCTGTATCCAATGAAGTTTTCCTGGAAATACTTTGTAAAAATTCTGCATAAATATCATTCAGTAGTACACTCAATTGATAGCGGTTAGGGTCGCTAAATTTATCTAACTTAAATGGCTCATAGGCTCCTTTAAATTTTCCGCAATGAAACGCTTCCGAAGTCACGCCTAATTTGTCGAGGGTTCCTTTATAAAATGTTCCGGTAATTGCCAAACCTTTAAATTCAAGTATACCGGAGGGATTAAGAAATACTTTGTCACCTGCAGAAGCAATGTAAAATGATTTTTGATCAGAGACTTCACCATAAGAGAGAATAAATTTATTGCTCGATTTAAAATCCTCAAGCGCTTCTTTCACTTCCTTTAATGTGGCCCAACCGTTTGAACAAATTCCGGTCTTGATATAAATACCTTTGATTCTATCATCGGACTTCGCTTCCTTTATCGAAGCAAGAATATCATTCAATCCGGTTACACTCGACTCCCCTCCGCTTAATGCCGCCAATGAATTTTCCTTGCCTTGTTCGAGTATAGGCTCATTTAAATCAAGGATTAAAACCGATTTGCTTTCCACTTCTGTCTTATCTTCTCCAGATGACATGCCGGCTACGATTCCTGTAAGTGAAATAAAGGCAATAAAAAAAAGTAGGATTATTGCGCACATGCATGCGAATAATATTTTAAAGAATTGTTTCATGTTTTTTTTCAATATTTGTGAGCGAAAATATTCAAGGCGAAGTAGACTTAAAATCAAATAATTATGAATGGTATATATCTCATTATAGGTGGCAATATCGGAAATAGAGCTGAGAACCTAAGCATTTGCAGGGAAATGATAGCGAATGAAATAGGCCCTCTTCAACAAAGTTCTTCCTTGTATGAGACCGCTTCATGGGGAAATGAAAACGAAGCAGCCTATTTAAATCAAGTACTATTTTTACAAACCAATAAATCAGCGGGAGAAACATTGATTTGCTGTCTTTCAATTGAAAAAAAAATGGGCAGGGTTAGGCAAATAAAGTGGGAATCAAGATTGATTGATATTGATATCCTTTTTTTTAATCAGGATATTATATATGAGCCTAATTTAAAAATTCCTCATCCGCATATTCAAAAACGAAAGTTTGTATTAATTCCTTTGAACGAAATTGCTTCGGGTTTTATTCATCCCGTATTGCATAAAAAAATAAGTCAATTGCTACACGAATGTGACGATAAACTTGAAGTTAGAATAGTTTCAAATGATATATACGAAAAATAAAAACTACCCGATTTTTTTATAAGATGAGATACAAAATTCAGACGAAGTTTTTTATCTCATCAATGTGATATCGCCTTTTAAGAATGAAGTCTTTCCATTTGGATAAGCAACTCGCATCATATAATAATACACGCCAGGGTCTTGAGCAACTCCTTTATATTTTCCATCCCATCCTTTTTGTATATCATTGGTCGAGAATACTTCATTCCCCCAGCGATTCATAATTCTGAATTCCTGCACCGTAATTAATTTTCGACAGGTTATTCTGAAGATGTCATTCAAGCCATCACCATTAGGTGAAAACGCATTAGGCACAAAGACATCCTGCAGGATGACATGAATATGAACCGAATCAATTTTCGGGCAACCATGATATAAACTCACACCGGTCACAGTATACGTAATATCTTCCATTGGTGTTGCAACCGGGTCATCGCTTTGACTAAATCCTAAATAATCTGTTGGTGTCCAAAATAAATAAGGTGCAGTTCCTTCGACAATCATTTGCACTGATTCTCCGAGATAAATGGTCGTATCATTGTTCAATAAATTCATGGTGAATGGTGGCTCATTGGTAACTGTTACATCTAATGTATCCTGACAACCATGAGGGTCTAACAGCACTGCATAATAGGTAATAGTACCTAATGCTGTAGCAATCGGTGTTGGGCAATTATCACAACTCAACGTAGCACTCGGGTACCATAAATATTGACCATTTCCACCGGTCACCCATATTGGCACCGGTTGTCCGTCGCAAGCAATTGTGTCATCCATAATACCTCCGGCAGTGAAAGGCCAAACCTGCACATGAAACTGATCAGTAGCGGTGCAACCTGCATTAGGAGATGTCACGGTAAAATCAATATTTTGAGAAGTGGTTCCAATAAATGTTGGAGAATAACCTGATGTATTAATCAAATCTGTAGAGGGAATCCAACTGATACTATAATTAAAAGGCGGATTTACAATGGCATTAATTTTTACTTGATCTCCTTCGCATAACTCTATGTCAGGCATAGGATCAATAACAGGAACTGGATCTGTAATAATTGTAAAACCCTTTGGAGACGTTGAACAGGTTTTATAAGTTCCTATGCACGAATAATATTGAGTTCCAAATTGGGCCGGTGTTATGGTCGTTAGGAGTTGACTTTGATTAAGTACACCATTCGGTGGAGTCCAAAGCATATTAATACCAGAATCAACCTGACCATTTATTATAACACTATTGCCAAGACAAATAGCAGTATCATGATTGAGTAAAGAAAAAGAAATTGAGTCTCTGATTTCGATAATGATGCTGTCTGTTATCACGCCCGCTCCACACCCGGCTAATACATAAAGTTTTATAAACTCACTTCCTTCATTCAATCCGTCTTGAAAAGCAAAGATATCTAAGGTTCTTATTGTATCATTTGCATTGGCGGTAAAAATCACTGTATCTGTTAAATGGGTATAATCAATGTTATTCTGAGCGGTTCCTGCAATGATAAAGTGTACTGTATCTGCCAATACCGTTCCTGAAATTACTCTTCGGGTAACTGTTAGTTTACCTGTATCGCATCCTTCAACAATATACGGATATAATAATCCTGTCAATCCGGTCTTAAGTTTTACATTGATAATATTTGAAGAAAAACTTCCCGCTTTTAACCAAACACCGGTATCTAATGTCCCATCGGATGCATCTGCAACCGCTAATTTTAAATGATGTGTTTGACAAGGAACCACTTGTGAAACAGCCGTTAGCACATGTGTAAACCCGTTGTAGGCTACGGTTGTACCGCCACTATTATTTACAAATAATGCATTATTAGGTGGTGCGCAAGGCGATGTAACGGTACCACAAGGATTGGCTGTTGAACTATTGATAGTATTTACACCAACGGGGCAATTACCACCCGGGACTAACGCAATATTTTTTGAGTTATTTGAATAAGGTCCTGTAATACCGGGTCCGCTGATAAAAAATCCAAAAATATCTCCGTACTGTGTGCAGGTAAATGACTGATATTCTGATGAAGAAAATATATAATCAAATTTCACGGTATCACCCAAAGGGACAAAATCGAAATCTAAAATACAAGCATCATAGGTAGGATGACCGCCCAATGCCACAAGATCTGCATCACCAGGATTGTTCATAACATTTGCAGGTGTATTATTTCCTGGCAGTGTCAAAATATTGGCGCCCGAAAGTGTTGCAGTTGTTTGAGCTACTCCGGAAGTAAGAACAATACCACTATCCAATCCAAGGTTAGAAACATTGGGTGGTGTTACATAAAAAAGCCCATTACCGGCTTGATTGCATGTAAGCACAGCATTTGAAATTGTAACCCCTGTTCCTGTTAATGCTTGTGCGAGTGTTATTGCTGCCTGATTTCCGTTAATGGTTATCTGGCAATTGGCAACGAAAGGCAATAAAGTTAAAACGATTATTGAGTAGAATACCTTTTTCATATATTAATGTCTATTGTTTTTACTTGTTCCCAATGTTTTCAATCAGGAGAATTAGGCATATTCAATTCTCTATTGTGAAAGGAAATTTTATACCTCTATTTCATAAAATAAATTCACTGTTATAATAGACGAGTTAAAGTTACATTAAGTTGGCAATATTTTACACAATAGAATTCATTAATTTATACCGTTAGTTACTTACTTTTGCCACTCTCTAAAAAATAAAGATGCTTAGTATTTTAAAAAAGGAACTCAATTCTTTTTTCAGTTCATTGGTTGGTTATATTGCCATTATTGTATTTCTCCTGGTCTGCGGTTTTTTTATGTGGGTAGTTCCGAACAATAACATGCTCGATTACGGATATGCCACCATGGATAAATTTTTCGCCTTCGCTCCTTGGGTATTGATGTTTCTCCTTCCGGCACTCACCATGCGTTCTTTTTCAGATGAATATAAAAGTGGGACGATAGAACTCTTGTCGACCATACCATTGACTGAAAACCAAATTATTCTCGGGAAGTTTTTTGCTTCCTTTGTACTGGTATTATTTTCAGTGCTTCCCACGCTTTTGTATGTGTTTACCATTTCACAATTATCGATAACCAGAGACAATTTAGATACCGGAGGAATTTTTGGTTCCTA
>JANNYV010000677.1:0-2543 GCA_031410275.1 Bacteroidota bacterium | reverse complement strand
GTCGGTTATGGCCGGAATGTATGCTGTGTATCACGGTCCAAAAGGCTTGCGTTATATTGCCAATAAAATCCATTCATTCACTGCCACTTTAGCAAACGAATTAGAAAAATTAGGTTTACAGCAAACCAATTCTGCCTTTTTTGACACTATTGTTGTGAAAGTCGATGCCAAAAAAGTACGCGTCATCGCTGAAGAAAACGAAATTAATTTCTATTACATCAACGAAAATTCTGTTTCTATTTCGTTAAATGAAACTACAAGTCTTGCTGACATTAATAAAATTATTTCCATTATCGCTGCCGCAAATAACCTTCAGGCAAATACAATTGAAAACACAACCGAAACGAATCACTTTCCAGCTAATTTAGAAAGAACTTCAACTTTCTTGGAACATCCTGTTTTCAATAAGTACCATTCAGAATCCGCCTTAATGCGTTACATCAAAAAATTAGAACGTAAAGATTTATCTCTAAATCATTCGATGATCTCTCTTGGTTCCTGTACCATGAAATTGAATGCTGCGTCAGAAATGTTACCGTTGAGCAATCCTCAATGGAATAATATTCATCCTTTTGCCCCACTAGATCAAGCAGAGGGTTATCAAGAAATGTTGTCAAAATTAGAACATCAATTAAATATAATCACAGGTTTTGAAGGCACTACATTACAGCCCAATTCAGGAGCTCAAGGCGAATATGCAGGTTTGATGGTGATTCGTGCCTATCATCAATCACGTGGCGATAATCATAGGAATATCGCTTTAATTCCTTCATCGGCACACGGAACCAATCCAGCGTCGGCAGCAATGGCAGGAATGAAAGTAGTTGTTACCAAAACATTGGAAAATGGAAATATAGACGTTGAAGATTTACGTGAAAAAGCCATTGAGCACGCAGCCGATTTGTCTTGCTTAATGATAACATATCCTTCGACTCACGGTGTTTTTGAAAGTGCTATTCAGGAAATCACGCAACTAATCCACCAAAACGGAGGACAGGTCTATATGGATGGCGCCAATATGAATGCGCAAGTTGGATTTACAAATCCAGCAACTATTGGCGCTGACGTTTGTCACTTGAATTTACATAAAACATTTGCCATTCCTCACGGCGGTGGTGGACCAGGCGTTGGACCAATCTGTGTGGCGAAACATTTAGTTCCGTTTTTACCAACAAATCCAGTTATTTCAACAGGCGGAGAGAATGCCATTTCAGCGATTTCTGCAGCACCTTGGGGTTCGGCTATGGTATGCTTAATCTCCTATGGCTATATTTCGATGTTAGGTGCAGAAGGTCTTACAAAATCTACTGAAATCGCCATTTTAAATGCCAATTACATCAAAGAAAAATTAAACGGACATTACGACACTTTATATTCTGGAGAAATGGGTCGAGCGGCACACGAAATGATTTTGGAATGTCGCCCTTTCAAACAACGCGGTATTGAAGTTACGGATATTGCCAAACGTTTGATGGATTATGGTTTTCACGCGCCAACAGTTTCCTTTCCTGTAGCTGGAACCTTGATGATTGAACCAACCGAAAGCGAAAACTTGGAAGAGTTAGACCGTTTTTGTGAGGCAATGATTTCCATCAGAAAAGAAATTGAAGCTTCGACATTAGAAGATAAAAACAATGTGTTGAAAAATGCTCCACATACTTTAGCAATGCTTACTGCCGATGTTTGGAACTTTCCCTACACCAGAGAACAAGCTGCTTTCCCATTGGAATATATTGCAGAAAACAAATTTTGGCCAACAGTTCGTAGAGCTGATGATGCGTATGGTGATAGAAATTTGGTGTGCAGTTGTGCTCCGATTGAAGCGTATATGGAGAGTTAAATTTCAAAGCTATTAAATAAAAAATACCCCCAAAATGTTAGCTTCAAATTGGGGGCATTTTTATTTTTTAATTTCATCTAATACTTGTATGCAATCCCTTTTCTTATTGCTTGAACGGCTCCAAAAGAAGGTCCAGATGCTCCAGATTCATTAATATCTTTGTCAGCAGTCATAAAAATAAATGGACATCCTATTTTCGCTGCTTCCATCTTTAGCTTTTTATCTGCTTTAGAATCGCCAGTGTTACCAGTATGCAAATTTATAAAAGCTGTTTTACCTTTAATTTCGCCCACTTTTTTCAGTCCTGCTATATAGGATTTGTCTTCAAGAATTACTACTTTATTCCAATCATCTTCACCATTTACGACAATTTTTTCAGTAACATCTTGCACCCTTCCGCTTTTTCCATAAACAATTTTTTCAATAGCATATTTGCTAATTGAATTTTCCGCATCTTCTCCATCGTATTTAAAAACAACAATATACTCATCAACTCGAATCACTTTTCCAGATACAGTTTCTCCTGAGTGTTTTGTAATAACATCAAGTTGTGCAAATAGTGCAGAAGAGAAAAGCGAAATTATCAATACAAAAATATTTTTTTTCATTTTTTTTAAATTTAAAGTTAGTCACAAATATAAAAAAATTTATATAAAAGTGAATATTTAATATTTAAATTTACTGCAATTATGAGAGACATAAA
>JANNYV010000676.1:0-2539 GCA_031410275.1 Bacteroidota bacterium | reverse complement strand
CTCCGGCTAACGCTTAAATCACCGCAACCAAAAAAAAGAGAATTCAGCGGGGCGAAGCGCCCCCGCTGAAAAGATTATTCTTTTATTACCTTCTTACTCAAACCATCATATCTCAAATAATAAATGCCATTTGATAAATCTGAAATATTCATTTCTAATTTCTTATTCGTTTTTAATTCATCACTTCTAAGTAACTGTCCAAATAAATTATACAATTCAATCTTTGATAATTCTGATTTCTCATTTATTATTTCAATATTCAAAATTGTAATTGCCGGATTCGGATAAGCTAGAATTTCTTCTTTCTTCCTTATTATATCATTATTGCTAAGAGGCCAACAAGGTTCTTTCTTCCCTAAATTAAAATCGGGAATATTTGGCGGTGAACAGATGTAATCAATACATGTATCACATCTTAAGCACCTAGGGCAAAAACTAGAAGCATTACCTTTCTGATTTGGATAATCAATTACACTATTTTGAACGCCTGATGCCCCAAAACTTCTTCCTATATATATTCTATTATCAATACCTCGTTGCATTTGCCCATATTCAACAAACTCATTAAATGTTGTATCTGGTCCATGTTGAATCATATTCCAAGCTAAAGTAGTATCAGGTTCATACATTTCATACTGATAAACATTGTATCGTCTTGTCACATATAAGAAACTATCGTTGGCTGAAAATGAAATCCCTGTTATTAAAGAATCAAGATAAGGTCCAAAGATTGTATCTAGGGGGGTTAAAGTAGAATCATAAGGTGCATATATTTCTTTAGTGTTAGAAAGAATGCCTGTACAACGATCAAAATCCATAATAAATAAGTGAGCACCCTTATTATTCAAAAAGCCGCCACCGGTTGCGAATGCATATTTACTACCATCTTTACTGAAACAACTTTGTCCAACTAAATCATAGTAACCAAAATGCGGTTCAGGAAAACCTTGAATAGTATCTAACAGTACTGTATCTTTTGTAACCAAAAAAGTATAAATCATATTTGTGTCTAGGGCCTGTTTTAGTAGCCACCAATCATACCCATTCGCATGTCGGCAAGCCATCATACCAACTTTACACATTTCTACATTTGTGAGAAGAGGTATATTTTTTTGTACAACTTTTCCTAGCCCCCCATTTGCATTCGCATCAACAATATGATATTGTAGTAAATCGTAAGGTACTTTGCTTTGTCCACCCGTTACATTACTTGTGTATGCACTATCTGTCATCGTAGCTGTAAATAAATAATATAAACCATTACTTCCTTTGGGTAAGATTAATGACCCTTGTGTATTTGGTGAATTAGGGTAGCTATTATGGGTGTATATTTTTTTAGGAACAAGGCTATCTCCATTTTCAACAATATTGCCTACCGTATCATATAAAACATAGCCAGTAGATAAAAGAAGCAATCTGCCATTTGCACTATCACAAATATTGCTATGTCCATTTGTAAATATATAGGGGTAATGGGGGAAGGATGTTGTTGAGAACAACTGTCCGGTGATTGGTCTAATAGTGTCACCATTAAACTTCGCATACATTGCATCTCCGCCAATTATCCAAGTATATCCACTTTTATTCTGCGCTATCCCATTACTCCAAATGCATAGTAGGAGCAATATTTTTATTATTTTATTCATGTTGAATGATATTTAATTTGCCAACGTATACTTCAGTATCAAATGTTATTTTGTAATTGTACATTCCATTGGCGAGATATTTTAGTGATACCCTTTCAGTTTTATTTGCACCATCTAATTTTGTTCGGAACACTTCTTGCCCAATAGTATTAGTTAAAATAAATATTCCGGCTTTCTTATTTTCATAACTAATATTTACATAAGTGTCAGCAGGGTTAGGGTATACCGATATCAACTGATTCTGATTTATTATTTTCTTTAAGAATTGCTTTATAGGCGTTGGTTGATTGGTAGCATTCAATAAAAATTCCTTGTCCTGCTGTTCATACAAGCTATCCAAATTAATATAACCATTGCTTCCATTTTTATTTTGCCCACCTCCTGCAATACATATTAGTCTGTCATTATATTGCACCAACGGGTTTAGCATCGCCCACAACGGTCTTGCTTTATACACCGCAGTTCCACCTACAAAGGGACAAGTGTTCGCTATTATTTCTAATTCTATTTTTTCTGCTTCGCTCAAACTATCTATTCCATATTCAGCTATTTTCGCAGCCATAGCATTCACTTCTGTTTCGTATAACTCATATATTTCGCCACTGACTATTTCCTCATTTCTATCAACAGCAATGTTGTACTCTTCCACCAATTTTTCGCTAGACCCTTTAAAATCAAAAACCGATGCTAATGCAGCATCAGCATCATTCATAGCCCCAATATTCGAGTTAAGGTAACTATTATAAAAGCTATCAAGTACAGCATTACTTTCTCTCAGGTCTCTATCTTCATCTAATTTGTCAAACAAGTATCTTGTACTCATCCAAGCGCCGGTTTCAAAATAATCTATATATTGTTCCTGTTGAGCTGCAATTAATTCAGCATTTGTTTCA
>JANNYV010000675.1:0-2813 GCA_031410275.1 Bacteroidota bacterium | reverse complement strand
CTTTCAGCAATAGACAAAGGTCCCTGCTGAAACTTTTTTCAAATCGTACATTGGTCCACCAGGATACCGTAAGCTTCCTCCTGATGATCTCAATAGCCAACGCCCGCATCAATGCCGGTGGTGCAGCTTCATCAACAAAATGGAATCCATTCTCAGCGGTCTTTTCAATCAATTCTTCCATCCGGTCGCATAAAAGGCTTGCTGTTAGCGGCTCATACGATTTAATATAATCAAGGGTAATATCGCAAAATGTGCATTTGCCCCAATAGCATCCATGTGCCATTGTCAATTTATTCCAACGGCCATCGCTCCATAGCCTGTGCATTGGATTTACAATTTCAATGACAGAAATATAGTTGTCTAAAAATAAATCTGAGTAATCGGGCGTTCCAACTTCTGCTTGTTTATAATCGCGTTGTAAACTATTATTAATATAAATAACTTCATGTTGTTGCAAGGTAAAAGTTCGTTTGAGCATTTCAACAGGGCGTTTCCCTTCGATATGTTCAATCAAATTCTCCAAAGGTGTTTCTCCATCATCTAAAGTAATAAAATCGATATACTCAAACACACGAACATCACTCAATGAACGTAACTCTGTGTTTGGGAAACCGCCACCCATGGCAATCTTCACCTCAGGATAATTTTTCTTTATCCATTGTGCACAACGAAAGGCGCTATATAAATTTCCGGGGAATGGTACCGAGAAGGCAACCAATGTGGGCACCACTTGTTTCATTTTTTCATGCAATAATTGCAAGGTTAATTCATCAATGAATGTCATTTCTTGTTGAAGCAACGAATGTAATTCATCAAAGGAATTTGCGGAACGGCCTAAGCGTTCGGCATATCTGCTAAATCCAAAATGTTCATCAATACATTCTTTAATAAAGTCGGCAAGATCTTCTAAATATAAAGTGGCCAGATGTTTTGCTTTATCCTGAACGCCCATACTACCAAAAGCCCAAACAAGATCATCTACTTGTTTGAATCGCGAAGCGTTTGGCAGAAAATCGCCTTGACATATTCGATGTGCTAATGTTGCATTTTTCCCTTGTAAAAAAAACAGGACTGCATCAATGCTGTTTATATACTCTTCTTTTAATGATTGTATCCGCGCCGCATTTTCCGAAAGTGCTGCGTTTGATGCTTCAACCAGTTTAAAAACATGCCCTAATCCTTTCTTGGTAAAAAGTTTTAAGATAACTTCAATACCCAAATCACATTGGAAGGATGAAATATTTTTTGTGTTTAAAAATCCTTTTAGGTAAGCAGTCGCAGGGTAGGGTGTATTGAGTTGCGTAAACGGTGGCGTAATGAGAAGTACTGTTACTGACAAGGTTTTTATTTTGTCTGTAAAAATAAGAGGAATTATCAGAGTGGTTATAATTTCTTAAAGTTTAAATTTAATGCTATACTTTACACAGGATAATTTTGTGCATTGAGACCAATTATTTTACAGTGAAAAGGAGAAATTAAAGCATTGTGCATTTACCTACAAATCACCCAGTCACAACCAAATGAAAACTCTATTCTCCTCTTCTCCTTGTAAATAATCTAAGTACCTTTGAAATGTAGCAAAGTTGGTGTTATTCACTTAGCACATTTTTGCCCTGTTTAGAGTATCGCTAACAGCTAAGCTCCCCAAAAACAATCACTAAAAAAAATTACCTTAGCATTTCAAAAAAAGACTATGAGCTATCCATACCAAATTAAATCGCTTGAACAATACCATGAGGTGTACAAAAATAGTGTGGATCATCCTGAAGCATTTTGGGCTTCGATTGCGGAGCATTTCAGTTGGAAAAAAAAATGGGATACTGTATTGGAATGGAATTTTACAGAGCCGAAAATAGAATGGTTTAAAGGCGGCAAATTAAATATCACAGAAAATTGTATAGACAGATGGGCAACATTGCAACCGAATGCCAAAGCCATTATTTGGGAAAGCAATAACCCCAATGAAGCAAGTAGAATATTTACTTATAAAGAATTATTAGATGCGGTGAATCAATTTGCTCATGTGCTAAAAAATAATGGAGTACAAAAGGGAGATCGAATTTGTATCTACATGCCCATGGTGCCTGAGTTGGCTATTGGTGTACTTGCTTGCGCAAGGGTAGGAGCCATTCATTCAGTAGTGTTCGGAGGATTTTCGGCTCAAAGCATTTCAGATAGAGTAAATGATGCGCAATGTAAATTGGTCATTACAGCTGATGGTGGTTATAGAGGCAATAAAGAAATTTCATTAAAACCTATAATAGATGAAGCGATGTTGCAATGTCCTTCGGTGAATAAAATAATTGTGCTAGCGCGAACCCGTAGTGCTATTGATATGAAAAGTGATAGAGATGTATGGTGGCATGATGAACTAAAAAAAGTAGAGGACTTAGGGAATCCTTTTTTCATTGCAGAAGAAATGGATGCAGAAGATGAATTATTTATTTTATATACCTCCGGTTCTACAGGCAAACCAAAAGGTGTTGTACATACTTGTGCCGGTTATATGATGTATGCAAATTATACGTTTGTCAATGTCTTTCAATATCAACAAGGTGATATTCATTTTTGTACAGCGGATATTGGTTGGATTACCGGGCATAGTTATATTATTTATGGGCCATTAAGTGCAGGTGCCACCACATTGCTTTTCGAAGGCATTCCCACATGGCCCGATGCAGGCAGGTTCTGGGATATTGTAGATAAGCACAAAGTGAATATCATATATACGGCGCCTACCGCGATAAGAAGCCTGATGGGATTTGGTTTAGATCCTCTGAAAGGAAAAGATCTCTCCTCGTTAAGAATGTTGG
>JANNYV010000674.1:0-4317 GCA_031410275.1 Bacteroidota bacterium | reverse complement strand
GAAAGACATTGAGGGTAATTATGAAAAAGGCTTGAGTGATATTTTAAAATTGAATACCATTCTCTATCATTATAAAAAAGACAATGCACGTAAGCTTCCTACTAATGAACAGGGTTATGGCTTCATTGCACAAGATGTTCAGAAAATTTTTCCTGAAGCAGTGAAAGAAAATGAAGATGGGTATTTGAGTTTGGATATTCATCCGATTTTGATAAGTTTTGTCAATGCATTTAAAGAACTCAATGCGAAATATGAAGAGTCACAAAAACAAAATGAAGAATTGATGAAACGTCTTGAAGCGTTAGAGAAGCGATCCTTGTTGATTGATATTAAATAGTTGAAAATTTGACATCTCATTTCTATTTTTTTTGCCCCCGATAATGATTATCATCAATTCATGATTCCCATCGGGGACCCTGAGAAAGTTAACAGAGTGAAGAAGATAATGAATCGTTCGTTCTCAACCTCGAACATTTGAGTCAAGCTCGCGTTTTTCACATCTTGTATTGTGAACACAAACACAGGGTTCCCGAACCAAAGCGAACAGGCAAGATAAATAGTACTCGGGAGCAAAAAAAGAACCCCCTATAAAATCACCCATTGGGGTAATAAAGTCTTTCCATCTTGAAATTAGTTTTGTTCTCATTAATCTCACTTTTATGAAACAACTACTACGCCTCTTGATAATTATCATATTATCAAATTCTCAAATCATCAAATTGTCAGCACAAGCACCTCAAAGTTTTCCGTATCAGGCAGTCGCAAGAAACACAAGCGGAAATTTATTGGTCAGTCAACCCATTTCAATTCGCATGAGTGTGTTGGATTTAACCAGTACCGGAAGCATCTTATATAGAGAAACGCATGCGGTGACAACAAATGCACTTGGCCTATTTAGTGTCAATATCGGACAAGGCGTTGTGGTTACCGGAACCTTTGCCGGCATTGCTTGGGCAAGTGGTGCAAAATATATAAAAGTAGAAATGGATGCCTCAGGTGGTACAACTTATGTTGCAATGGGCACATCACAATTATTAAGTGTGCCTTATGCATTGTATGCAAACGTGCCGGGAGTTGCCGGTCCAACAGGCGCACAAGGACCAATTGGATTGACTGGTGCAACAGGTTCACAAGGTCCAATTGGATTAACAGGAGCACCAGGTCCGCAAGGAATACAAGGCATTCAGGGAGCAACCGGTACAGCAGGTTCTGCAAATATTTCAGGAACAGCAAACGCATTAATCAAATTTACAAATGCAACCACGGGAGGTAATTCTATTGTGTTTGACAATGGTACGAATGTGGGAATCGGAACCAATTCTCCTTCAACAAAATTGGAAATAAATGGTCAGGTAAAAATAACAGGCGGTGCACCCGGAAACGGTAAAGTATTAACTTCGAATGCCAATGGTTTGGCAACATGGGAAACTCCGGTTTCTTCAGGAGGTTCAACATTAGACAGTGCATACAATGTTGGCGGAAGAGGACAAGGAAGAATAATAACTGCGGATAGCGGAGCAGTAAAAATACAAGGTGAAGACGGTTTTCAGGTAACAGGAACTTATGGTATTGGCAATGATATAGATTTAAGCGGAATTGGAACACGAATGTTTTTCAATCCAAAAAAAGCTGCATTCAGAGCAGGTCTTGTAACAGGAAATGTTTGGGATAAAGACAGTGTTGGTGGTTATAGTTTTGCGACAGGATTCAACACCAAAGCAAAAGGGTTAAGTTCAGTAGCTACAGGAGCATCTACAAATGCGACGGGAGACCTATCAACAGCAATGGGGTATTTTACAAATGCATCAGGCGATAATTCTACATCAATGGGATATTTTACAAATTCTACAGGAGACAAGTCTGTAGCCATGGGAGGTTTTACATATGCAACAGGAGACTATTCTTCAGCAATGGGAGAGAATACGCAAGCGAATGGATATGCAGGTTTGGCAATAGGAAGATATAATGATCCTATAGTACTTACTCAAACAAATGTTATACAAACCACGACCCCATTATTTATTATCGGCAATGGCACTTCCGCTTTGGCAAGAAGCAATGTAATGGTGGTTCGCAATGATGGCAATGTGGGTATCGGCACAAGTGTACCTTCCTCTAAACTTGAAATTAATGGACAAATAAAAATAACAGGCGGCACTCCCGGAGCCGGAAAAGTATTGACATGTGATGCGGTTGGTTTAGGAACCTGGGATATTGCTACGCCAGGTCCACAAGGTCCAACCGGTTTGACCGGTCCCGCAGGTTCTGCAAATATTTCCGGAACAACAAACGCATTAATCAAATTCACAAGTGCTACTGCCGGAGGCAATTCTCAAGTGTTTGACAATGGTACAAATGTTGGAATAGGAACAGCGTCGCCTTCTTCAAAACTTGAAATAAACGGACAAATAAAAATAACAGGTGGCACACCCGGTGCAGGTAAAGTATTGACAAGTGATGCAAGCGGTTTGGCTACATGGGCTACAACCTCTTCGGGAGGAGGTTGTACATTAGACAGTGCGTATGATTTTGGAGGAAGAGGGCAGGGACGAATCATAAATGCCGATAGTGGTGCCGTAAAAATTCAAGGGCAAGATGGCTTGCAAGTCATTGGTACTTTTGGAAGTGGGGATGATTTAGATTTGACCGGTGCCGGAACCCGTATGTTTTTTAACCCAAAGAAGTCTGCGTTCAGAGCAGGGTATGTTTCAAACACTAATTGGAATAAGGACAGCATAGGAAACTACAGTTTTGCAGTTGGCTATGATACAAAAGCAAAAGGATATAGTTCCACCGCCATGGGATATTATACCGAGGCATCCGGTGACTCTTCTACCGCATTTGGCAGTAATACATTGGCTTCAGGAAAGGGCTCTACAGCAATGGGAGTTAATACAAATGCAAGTGGATTTTATTCAACCGCCATGGGACATAGTACAAATGCAACCGCAATTTATTCTACAGCGCTGGGGACGGCCACGAATGCAACAGGTACTAATTCCACCGCAATAGGGTATTATACAAGTTCAGTAGGTTGTTATTCTACATCAATGGGAACTTTTACAAAAGCACATGGATATTCAAGTTTGGTCATAGGAAGGTTTAATGATACTATAGTTAGTCCGGAAATATCAATACAACCTACCACCCCTCTTTTCATCGTTGGCAATGGCAGTGATGATTTAAACAGAAGCAATGCCATGGTTGTTCGTTATGACGGTAATGTTGGCATCAATACCAGCGCACCTAAAAGTACATTTGTGGTGAACGGCACTATAGCGCTTAAACTTTCAAAGCAAACTGGTTCTTCTGCAGTTACACTCGACAATACATCATCTGTTTGGTATTTTACTGCTGTAGCCTCGTCTATTATTTTACCGACAGCCAGTACTTGCAGCAATAGAATTTATACCATAGTGAATACAACTTCAGTAGCAAAAACCATAAGCACTTATACTACTCTTGCAGGTGGAACAAGCACAACTGTTTCAGGAACATCAAGCATCGATGTCATTTCAGATGGCACTGATTGGTTGAGAATCAGATAGCAAGAATAGCTTTTAACTTATTGCTATTAGCTGATAGTCTTAAACAATATAAATATAATTTCCTCCTTAACCTCTATGAACACAAATAGGTTGTTGCTTTTTGCAGCAGCCTATTTTAATTAAATTTAGTTAAACTCAGCATGACACTGATTCGTAGAGACACAAACAAAGGCGTATAACAAAAGAAGCATTTCCTTCACATGACAAATCCACCGAACATCCAACACCTATAAATACCGTTCTCTGATCACCTTCATATGATGCAGTTCATGCCCAACAATGATATGCGCAATCGCTCTCACACTTAACATGTGATTATTTGATAAGCCCGAATTGGCATATACACTTTCATCAAAACTTCTAAACATGGCCATGGTACAATTCCTCACCATATCAAATTCATCCAACAAAGAATCTATACTTCGTTTATTGGCAAAACTTTTCGGCGCATAATCATTCTCTTCAAAACCCGGTAAAGGCGTTTCATCATATCGAGCAAAACGAAGGGCCCGGTAACAAAATATCCGTTCCCCATCAATCAAATGTTGAATAATTTCTTTGATCGTCCACTTACCTTCGGCATAAGCAAACATTGATCTTTCTTCGGTAATGGCAGGTAAAAAGTCTTTTATCACGTTTGACTGGTTTCTAAAAGCTTCTGCAAGATTTTTTTCAGTAACCTGGTTAATATAAACCTGGAAATATCCCGGTACGCTGGTGGGAGAAGAATTTGTCATACTGTAATAGTTAACTGGTAAATAAAAAAGCC
>JANNYV010000673.1:0-3457 GCA_031410275.1 Bacteroidota bacterium | reverse complement strand
GAATGCCTTGGTAATATGCCCGACAACCTTGCTTTTTAATTGGGAAAATGAAATTAATAAATTTACACCCAATCTTACTTATCTTATTCATCATGGGCCAAACCGAAGCACTCAAACGGAGGTGTTGCGAAATTATAATATCATTATTTCGACTTACGGAACATTGCGAAGTGATGTGCAATTATTTATAAAAAATAATTTGGATTATGTGATTTTAGATGAATCGCAAACGATTAAAAACCCCACCAGCAAAGTGGCAAAGGCTGCGCAGTTGTTGACCTGCAAAAACAGAATTGCGTTGAGTGGTACACCCATGCAGAATAATACATTTGATATATTCTCTCAAATGAATTTTTTAAACCCGGGGATGTTGGGAAGCAAAGAATTTTTCAAAGAACAATTTGCAAAACCGGTTGATAAATTTCAGGATGAGGAAACTAAACAGCATCTTCGAAAATTAATTTATCCTTTTTTACTCCGCCGGACGAAAGAACAGGTTGCAAAAGATTTGCCAGAAAAAACAGAAATTACCATGTTCTGTGAAATGGGGAAAGAGCAACGCGCAGTATATGAAAGTTACCGAAATTTATATCGCTCAAAAATATTGGGCACCATCGAAAATCAAGGGATTGAAAAATCGCAATTTGCTATTTTGCAAGGGTTGATGAAACTCCGACAAATATGTGATTCACCGGCCATCTTAAATGAAGAAGAAAAATACCCGAATCATAGTATTAAGCTCGATGAACTTGTTCGTGAATTAGAAGAAAATATCGGTAATCACAAAGTTTTAATTTTCTCACAATTCTTAGGCATGTTAGGCTTGATACGGGAGAAAATGAATGAGAATGGCATTTCATATCAGTATTTCGACGGAAGTTACACGGCGGTGCAACGTGAAAAAGCGATACAGGAATTTCAAAATAATGAAGCTTGTTCTGTGTTTTTAATTTCGCTCAAAGCGGGTGGTATGGGGCTCAATCTGACTGCCGCCGATTATGTCTATATTATTGACCCATGGTGGAATCCGGCGGTAGAGCAACAAGCAATTGATCGAACACATCGTATCGGACAAACAAAAAACATTTTTGCTTACCGTTATATTTGTAAGGATACTGTAGAAGAAAAAATAATGTTGTTGAAAGATAAGAAGAATCTTTTGGTAAAAGATATAATCAGCGATGACAGTAATATGGTGAAACAACTGACGAAAGAAGATGTCGCCTATTTATTTAGTTAAGTAAATTCGATGTCCGTGGTTCGATATCTGATGTCCGGAAATGCAAATTCATATGATTGATCACTTATGACTTTGATTTAAAAGACATAGTAATTCGACATTCGATGTCAGGAAATACAAGTTTGTTATATTGCTTACGCTTTTAACCCGCTAACCCGTTAACGCCTTAACTCACTAACAATTTTTCTCAAGCATACATCTCAACCTTCAACTCATGCACTCGTTCATTTTCGAGATATTCTTCGTAGTTGCAGATTCTGTCGATGATACCATTTGGAGTTAATTCGATAATACGGTTACATACGGAATTAGCAAAGGCTAAATCATGTGTTGCCATTAATATCACGCCCGGAAAATCGAGCGCACCATTATTGAATGCGGTGATACTTTCCAAATCGAGATGATTGGTTGGTTCATCAAGAACAATACAATTCGGATTTTGTAACATCATTTTGCTCAGCATACAACGAACCTTTTCACCACCACTCAATACTTTTGTTTTTTTATTGAGTTCATCTCCGTTGAATAGCATTTTTCCAAAGAACCCTCTGAGAAAATCTTCATCGGCATCTTTCACCGTATCGGGAACAAACTGACGAAGCCAGTCCATCAACATTAAATCATTCTCGAAAAATTTATGGTTGTTGTTGGGTAAATACGCTTTTGTAATGGTCGTTCCCCATTCAATGGTACCGGTATCAGCTGTTGACTCTCCGTTAATGATATCGAAGAATGCATGAATGGCTAATTGATTTTTGCTGACAAATAATATTTTATCTGTCTTCTGAATATCAAAACTCACATCTGAGAATAATATTTCTCCATCAATACTTGCGGAGAGTTTTTCTACTTTCAGAATATCATTCCCGACTTGTCTTTCTGGTTTAAAAATAATACCCGGATAACGACGATTACTAGGTTTTATATCTTCGATGACCAATTTTTCCAAAGCCTTCTTACGTGAAGTGGCCTGTTTACTTTTACTTGCATTCGCGCTGAAACGGGCAATGAAATCCAATAAGTCTTTACGTTTCTCTTCGTTCTTTTTATTTTTATCGCCTAGCTGTCGTGCGGCCAATTGGCTACTCTCGTACCAGAAAGTATAGTTACCGGTATAAATGTTTATTTTGCTTCTGTCTACATCCGCAACATGAGTACATACGGTATCTAAAAAGTGACGATCATGGCTCACTACGATAGCAGTATTTTCATAATCGGCTAAAAAGTTTTCAAGCCAGCGTATGGTATCAATATCTAAATCATTGGTAGGCTCATCTAATAATAAAATATCAGGATTGCCAAACAGAGATTGAGCCAATAACACACGCACCTTTTGGGTACCGTTTATATCTTGCATCATACTCTGATGAAATTCATCCGTAACACCTAAGTCTGAAAGCAATTGTGCTGCATCGCTTTCGGCCGTATAACCGCCCATCTCGCCATATTCGGCTTCAAGTTCACCGGCTTTAATACCGTCGGCTTCCGAAAAATCTTCTTTTAAATATAAGGCATCTTTCTGTTGTTGAATATCCCACATCTTTTTGTTTCCCATCAACACGGTATTCAATACGGTGAAATCATTAAACTCAAAATGGTTTTGCTTGAGCATACTCATCCGTTCGCCGGGTGAGATGCTGACATTGCCTTTATTGGGTTCAATTTCCCCGCTTAGTATTTTGAGGAAGGTACTTTTACCTGCACCATTGGCACCGATAATACCATAACAGTTTCCTTTGGTAAAATTAATACTGACTTCATCGAAGAGAACTCGCTTGCCATAGGAAAGCGAAACATTATTAGTTGATAACATAACGATTTTTTAAAGAGGCGCAAAGGTAAGGTATTGAGGCATAAAAAGAAAACTGAAGTAGAATACAAAAAACCACGAACTAAAAAGTTCGTGGTTCAATAGGATAATGAAAAAAAACACTACTAAATTTTCATTTTCGATTGTTTGATTTTTCAAACGCTTTACATTTCATAGGATTTGAAATGATTCCTGAGCAAATGTAATGGCGCATCTAACTTTTTTGTTAGGAAATGAGTAAATGGTAGGTTTGAATGAGTATTTGGTAAGTTTTATGTTGTAACATACTTTGGTTTAAAGAATGGACAATTGATAAGTAATAGTTGACAATGCTCAATAGCTCACTAATACGCAATGTCTTAACCCGTAACTCAATAACTTGTAATGAGTTACAAGTTATTCATTAC
>JANNYV010000672.1:0-4509 GCA_031410275.1 Bacteroidota bacterium | reverse complement strand
AATGCTTTTAAAAATGATAGGACAAGTTATGTAGAACAAGATGTTGAAAATGGCGACACAAAATTTTATTATAGCAAAGAAGATGATAAAGGTTTTATTGACAGTCTTGGTTTTAAAGTAAATAATGAAACGGTCAATATCAGCAATTACAATAATCACGAAGATATTATTTTGCTTGAATTAAATGAGGCCTTGCTCCCCGGAAAATCTGTTGAAATTACTACACCTTTCAGAGTCGTTATTCCGTATACATTTTCGAGATTGGGACATGTTGGACAAACCTATCAAATTTCACAATGGTATCCAAAGCCTGCGGTATATGATCGATACGGATGGCATCCGATTCCTTATTTAGATCAGGGGGAATTTTATAGTGAGTTTGGAAATTATAAAGTGCGTATCACATTGCCATCAAACTATGTAGTAGCTGCGACGGGCGATTTGCAAGAGGAATCGGAAAAACAATTTATAACATCCCGAATTCTGAAGGACCCCTTTGATAAATTTGGTCAAAAAGATACTACTATTGTTATCAAGCATACAAAGGATACTAAAATTGTAAGCAGTGATACCGCCATAATAAGCTCGACTCAACTGAAAACAATTTCATTTATTCAATCGAATGTACATGATTTTGCATGGTTTGCCAATAAAAGTTTTCAGGTAGAAAAAACTGAAGTCACATTAGCCTCCGGCAGAAAGGTTGATTGCTACAGTTATTTCAAACCGGTGAATGCAGTGCATTATAAAGGGAGCAGTAAAACTATCGGTCAAACGGTTTCTTATTTGTCAGAGCATGTTGGGGAGTATCCTTACAATCATGCGAGTATTGTTGATGGTGCGTTGAGCGCCGGTGGTGGTATGGAATATCCGAACATCACTGTCATTGGTGATATCGGTTCTATATCCGGTTTGCAAACTGTTATTATTCACGAAGTAGGACATAATTGGTTTTACGGATTGTTGGGAAGCAATGAACGTGATCATCCCTGGATGGACGAAGGGATTAATTCATTTTATGAAAAAGTCATTAAAGCAAGTGTTGAAAAAAATGTGAAGACCACGAATATTGAAGGGCGTGTAGATAAATTGAATAACAGACTGAATACTAATTTCCTTTATCAATGCAGTGCAAAGGAAAACACGGATCAAACGATTGAATTGCCTTCGGCCATGTTTACAAGTTTTAATTATGGCGGTATTGTTTATCAAAAGACACCCATGCTTTTTGCCTATTTAAAAAGTTATTTGGGCGAACAAATTTTTGACAAGGCCATGAAACGTTATTTTAATGAATGGCATTTCAAACATCCATACCCCAAAGACTTCAAAAAAATAATGAATGAAGAAAGCGGTAAAGATTTAAGTTGGTTTTTTGATGATGGTTTTACGTCAACAAAAAAAATAGATTTCAAAATTCAATCTGTGTCTTCCCGTGAGAACATAACCACAGTCAAAGCCTTCAGCAGAACAGACTTCACAGGCCCGATTCCAATCAATGCCTGTATGGGTGACAGTATCATTCAAACAAAATGGATTGAATATCCGTATAAAGATGCGGCGATATTTACTAATTTACCATCGGGTATCACAGCCTTTAAAATTGACGCCCTGCATGAAATTCCGGAAATAAAAATTTCGAATAATAATTATAAAAACCGGGCTTTATTTCATCGAATTCAACCGGCTATTAAATTCGGTACCGGCTTGGGACTTTCTTTAAAAAATGAACTCTATTTATTACCGGCAGTCGGTTATAACTATTATGACAAACTGATGTTAGGAGGTATTATTCATAATCTGAGAATCCCAAATAATAAATTTCAATTTGCATTGATCCCGATGTATAGTTTGGGAACAAAAGAATTCGTAGGAAGTGGTTTTATTTCCTATTCTATATTTCCAAAAAATAGGTTGCAACAAATTACGTTTGCAATGCAAGGACGTACGTATCATCAGAATGAAAGTCATTTGAATATTTCGAATTCGGTATATTTACGTTATATCAAATTCATGCCTTCTGTAAATATTGAATTCAGAAAAAGTACGGCACGTTCACCAATCACTAATCAGTTGCTGCTGAAATATTCTTTTATCGCACGGCAATCATTCAATTTCATATTCAATGCGGCAGATAGTTTATACCGGCCAAGTGGAGACAACTATACCAACACGCAATTTGCAACTGCCATATTCACCCATAAAAATGCAAGAACCTTTAATCCATACAGTTATAATATGAATGCCTATGGCAATCGAAATTTTATGAAAGCCTCCTTGGAAGCCAATTTACGAATTGATTATTTTAAGAAAGGGAAAGCATTTTATATCCGATTCTTCGGGGGCAAATTCTTCGATTTTAAAAATGGCTTAGATGCATTTGCAATTAGAGACCAATATTTAAATGAGACGTATACCGCACGGAATGATTTTATGTATGATCAGGTTTATTTGGCTCGCAATGAACAGAAAGGCTTTTTATCCCATCAACTTTCGATACGGGAAGGTGGATTTAAAATTCAAACAACTCAATTGTCAAACCCAATTGGGCAAAATGATAATTGGTTGACAGCGCTTAACCTACGAACAGATTTGCCGATTAAACTTCCAGTAAAGGTGCAGTTGTTTTTAGACGCAGGTACGTATGCCAATGCGGGAACACTAAATAACAGCGGTAATAAAGCTGTCTTTGACGGTGGAGTAGAGGTGCATTTATTTGGCGATATGCTGATAGTGTATGCACCACTTCTTTTGAGTAAAGATTTCAAGGATTACACAAAAAGTACTTACTCCAAAAACAGGGCTTTAAATACATTAAGTTTTAGTTTTAATATGGATAAGATAAATTGGTTCAAGACACAAAGGGCGATTAATCTTTTCAATTAATTTGTATGCTGTAAAAAAATATTCAATTCTACTTATGAAAAAAATTAAGATCCATTATTTACAAATTCTAGTTTACGTATTCTTCATTTTTTCAGAAGCGAATGCACAACAAACTCCTTATGAATTGAAAGGAAAAAATTATACTGCTACGTATGAGGAGTGTATTGATTTTTACCGCGAGCTGGATGAAAATTTCAAATCAGTATCTGTTGAACAGATGGGTATGACTGATGGCGGAGAACCTTTAGAAATAGTCATTATAAACAGTAATGGCAAAACAAATCCGGAAAAATGGCATAAAGAAAATAATGTTGTCATACTCATCAATAATGGTATTCACCCGGGTGAACCCGATGGAATAGATGCGAGTATGATGTTGGCAAGAGATGCAGCCATGCAGATTGAGAATGATTCATTTCCAAGGAATGTTGTGTTGGTAATTATCCCGGTATATAATATTGGCGGTTGTTTATTGCGTAGTGAATTTAACCGTGTCGATCAAAACGGACCTGAGGCATTTGGTGCTCGAGGAAATTCACAAAATTTAGATTTAAACAGAGATTTTATTAAATGTGATAGCAAGGATGCCAGAAGTTTTGCAGAAATTTTTCAGAAAATACAACCCGATATCTTTATCGATAATCATGTGAGTGATGGAGCCGATTACCAACATGTGATTACATTAGCAACCACACAACATGATAAATTAGGCGGCGATATGGGCACCTATATAAACGATGCATTTGAACCTGCATTATTTCGCTCGATGAAAGAAAAAAACTATCCGATGATACCTTATGTAAATCTATGGGGTAAGGATGCTCATGATGGTTGGACACAATTTTTTGACGGCCCCCGTTATAGCAGTGGTTATGCATCAATGTTTAATACATTCGCTTTTACAATTGAAACGCATATGCTCAAACCTTATGAGCAACGTGTAGATGCGACCTATAAATTAATGGAGAGTATCATTGATTATGCTTCATTGAATGCAGACAGTATTCGAACCTTCAGACAAAATGCCTTCAAAAATTTAAATACACAAAAAGTATTTCCATTGGCATGGACGAATGATGATAGTAAATTTACAGAGATTGAATTCAGAGGATATAAGTATAATACAACTATCAGTAATGTTTCAGGGTTACCCGTTAAATTTTATGATAGAAATGAACCCTATACTGAAAAAATAAAATTCTTTAATTCATACAAGCCTACAATTTCGGTTGAAGCACCGGAGGCCTATCTTGTTCCGCAAAGTTGTTGGAAAGTAATTGAGTTATTAAAACTCAATAATGTAGAAATGATTCCTTTTGAAGAAGACAAAAAGTTGGATGCTGAAGCATATAAAATCACAAGCTACCAATCAGGAGCCACACCTTATGAAGGTCACCATTTGAATACTAAAGTAGAAGTAGAGAAATATCCAATGAAAGTAGATATTCGGAAGGGTGATTATTTGATACCATTGGATCAAGCTGCCAAACGATTTATTATTGAAGTATTGGAACCGCAAGGAAGCGATAGTTATTTTACATGGAATTTTTTTGATGCCATCTTGATTCAGAAAGAAGGCTATAGTGATTATGCATATGAACAATATGCAGCTGATTATTTGCA
>JANNYV010000671.1:0-3692 GCA_031410275.1 Bacteroidota bacterium | reverse complement strand
CTATTTAATTTATATTGAATAATTCCATTGCCATTTGTTTCAACGGTAATAGCACTGCTTCCGCCATTGCAAATGATGGGCGAACTTGATGCCGTTGCAACAAGATTACAAATTGGCGAACATTTTACCCTGACTTTTAATTTTATGTCATCTACAAACCAATTGGTTGTGGTGTTGCCTGTTGTAACACTTCCATTTCCTCCTGTTACATACCCATATATCCTCACAGTTAATGGCGTATTGCTTGTTACTTTTGATATAACAGGTGTAAGGTTTGCCCATGCAGCATTTGCATTCACAGTTATGGTACCGACACTAGTTGCATAATTATTTGCACTTGTTCTGATATCTAATGTAGTTGGACCTGTGCTCAATGTTTTAGACCCTACAAAAATAGAATCGAAGACAATTTGATAACCCGTTGCGGGTGTGAGAACAACTTGAAAATAAGCACTCGAATCACTCAACTGCAATCCTTGATTTCGGGCAGTAATACCGGCATTCATTTGTGCAGAAGCATCTGTATAATCAGAAGGGTTTGTATTCCCTATCAATAACGCTGTTTGATTAACATTGGCATTGTGCCCTTGTGTTATAGCTGATATTGTCAAATTGGAAACCGGTGTCCCACTTGTTGTATTTGCAGTTGGAGCAGCCGTTGTTCCAAAGTTGAAACCTATTGCAGAAACTTTTGGTGTAAGATAAATAATATAATCTTCCGTTTCACCAAAACCATAGGCCAAGCAGGGTGTAATTTGTGAACCTGATAGTCCTTCTGCCGCAGTAACACGTATTTTAGTTTGTCCTTCCATAGCAGTGCATGGTATTGTAATAGTGCCGCTTACAGCTCTCGGTCCAAGAACAGCAGATGCCTCTAGAAATACTTGCTCACCTGCATCATTAAAAGAACCGTTGTGATTAAAGTCTATCCATATCCCTGTACCAAATGAATAATATGGAGCCGGTGGAATATCACAATCATCTACATAAATTGAAAACGGAACAGTAGTGCCAATTTCAGCTGCGCTAAAACTACCTATTGGAGCGAAATTTGAATATTTATTTAATAATGAGCCCGACCCCGGCGCAATTGTATTACAACTGGATGCGTTTGTAATTCCATTAAATGAGAAATTAAATATCTCTTCATCTGTATTGCCCGATGCTGCGGAATTACAATAACAGTTCAGGTATGAATTCATTGTAATCCCAATAGGATTAGAGGACACCGTAATGCCTGAGTTAATGCAGGTAACATTGCAATAATACCCTTGTGCAGTAACTAAAACTGGTGTTGTATACACCGGTGATGTAGCTCCTGCAATAGGAGTTCCATTATTAAACCACTGATATGTGATGCCGGTGCCTCCAGTTTGGTTTTCGATAGATAAATCAACAGATTTACCCGCACATAATGCATATGAATTTGCAACAGAAGAACATGTCCCCGTTAAGTTAATGACTGTATTCCCGGGAGCCGGCGCCCCATTACAAACGACAGATGGCAGGATATTGACAACATAATCTTCCGTTTCGCCCCATGGATATAAGAGGCATGGATTCGTAATGGCAGTGCCTTGTTCTGAGCAAATAACTCTTACACCGGTGAGGCCGGAGGATGATGTGGTGGGAATTGTAATAGTTCCCGTTTCAATATGAGGGCCTGTTGTAGGGCCTGCTGATGAATAAACTAATTCACCCGGATCAGCAAATGACAAGTTTTGATTATAGTCTATAAATATTGCACAAAGATTTCCGTGCGGTGTAGTACCGCAACTTCCAACTTCTATGGAGAAAGGAACAATATCTCCTTTCTGAACCAATGCTGTACCAACACCTTGATAATTGTTGTAAATATTTTGTGCTGAACCTACACCCGTCGACA
Source organism: Bacteroidota bacterium (assembly GCA_031410275.1). Lineage (GTDB taxonomy): Bacteria > Bacteroidota > Bacteroidia > Chitinophagales > Chitinophagaceae > OLB11. Next base: position 1,807 of record JANNYV010000671.1, on the reverse strand, counting down.
TTGAACTGCAATCAGAGCAGTTACGTAAATTTCCAAAGGTAAATTTATAAATATCTTCATCCGCATTTGATAAGGCATTGCTTGCACAATAACAACCGTAGCTCGGACTCATAGGAACCAACAAGGGCGTTGATGTTCCTGTAGCTGGACCTACGCCACAAGTCACAACACAACGATAATATTTATTACTTGTTTGGCTAGTGATTTGTGTTGAAGCTGTTCCCATTGTAACAAGATTACTTGTAAAAGCAGCATTATCAGCACTTTGCCATTGATAGGTAACAAGCCCACCCTGAACGGTGTTTTGCAATGAAAGTGTAAATGATGCACCTGAACATACTGTTGCTAAACTTGAAACCGTATTCCCAGGATTCGGCGTTCCCTGACATGAAGGAACGGTGACGTACGTGATCCTCATGGTTGGCCGCGAGTTCCCATAGGTAGCACTTTGTAAAAGTGTTGTACCTGTAATAGGGGTTGTACTCACGATACCTACCGCTTTTCCGGTTGCACCTAAGGCATAAAAATTGATGGCCGCAGTCGCATATCCCAATTTTCCCCAATCAGTTAATATTTGAAGACCGCCTCCATTATATGTAAAGCTATCTGTGAAAGGTGCCTGAATATAAGCATTTGCACCACCAAGAACCGAATATGTTGTACTTGAAAAAACCTGTGTAACACCTGTTGTCAAAGCATTCCATTGAATGGTTGATGGTAATGAAGTTGTAGTAGTATTCGAAATCCAAACGCTGAAATTATTATTTCCTGTGACTTTACCGGTATCCTTTTTCATCCATTCTAATGAAATAATTTTAGATCCCGCCGGAATCCCCAATTCAGCCGCCGTATAAATATAAGCATACCTAGCATAGTTGAGCAAGCCAGCATTTGTGGTGTTTCTGAAAACCGGGCCATAAAACCATGAACCAGGTCCAGAAGTATTACCCATAATCGTTTGAACAACATTCTGTGCATTTGTGTATTGGCTTTCAATACAGAACAAGATCATCATAAAATAGAATAATCTTAATGAAATGGCCGGGCGTTTAATCAGGTTTTGCATGGTCATGGTATGTGTAAAGTGAATAATTCTAAAAAGCAGTGTTTAATTAAAAATGAAACTAATTAACAAGCAATAAAAATGCCAAATTTCAAAGAAATGCCTAAAGTTTCACATGCCCCATCCGTTGCTCGATGTTCGGAATGGCAAATTAAAGGTATAGAGTAGAATCGAGAATCGCAAAATTTTCTGTCGGAAGTACGACATACAGGTAATTCGGTTCTACGAGTTTGATTGAATAACTGAATGTTGCTTCAACATCAACTAGGCTTAGGTGCATTTCATTTTTTTGCTAGACGAATCTTTTTTAGAACGTCATTGCGAGGAGGCACGAGGAAGCAATCTCATATATAACGCGTGGGATTGCTTCTCAAAGCGTCGCAATGAAGGCAACCAAACGATGAAATTAAAAACGAAAATTTGGAATGCCCCCTAGACTTGAAGTAACGCATTAAAATAAAATTCAATAGTATATTTGTCCGATGACTATTGAGCAATTGTATACCATATTTACGAAGTATCCTTCAGTGCAAACCGATACCAGAAAACTGAAGGAAGGGGATTTGTATTTTGCATTGAAAGGAGCAAATTTCAATGGAAATTTATTTGCTGAAGAAGCACTAAAAAAAGGTGCATCCTATGCTGTGATTGATGAAGTAGATTGTATTCCAGGCCACCTATGCGGGCCGGGTAATCGCCCGCGTCAGGCCCAACATTACCTTCCCGGAAACGCCGGGCGAGTTG
>JANNYV010000670.1:0-2463 GCA_031410275.1 Bacteroidota bacterium | reverse complement strand
TTTTACTAACCGAATCGCCATCCACTTTCATATCACCACTCATATCAACGCCGGGTAATTTATTTAAAAAATAAATGGCATCCATATCAATATTAGTTTTGTATGCTTTTGCATTGTATTCAACAGTATCGCCTTTTAATGTGAACCCATTTCGTTGCGCTTTTATAACAGTTGATTTGAGTAATAATGTGCTGTCCAACATTTTTATTTTCCCTACATCATTTATATGCTCAGCTAAGGTGATGACCTTTAAAAATTTAGCATAACCGACTCTGTGTAGCATCAGCATATATTTTCCGTAATCTTTAATTTGGTAAATTTTGAACTTACCATCTAATGCTGACTCGGTATTATAATACGTTGTATCCTGCAAGCTCATTAATTCGACAGTGCAATTTGCGATGCTGAGGCCGGAATTGGCATTAATAATTTTTCCTTCAACCTGTATGCTTTGTGAAAATAAAATTTTACAAAGTATGAGCAATATTAGTAAGAGGAAATGGTGCTTCATTGAAACAAATATAATAATAATAATTTCGCTAAGCTCTTAATCGGAAAGTATTGTATTTGCAAGAAATGCTAATTGAATAAGGCAATATGAAAGATATTTAATGTCCTGCCTTATGTTTCAACACCCCACCTTTGGTCTCTTTGATTTTATGCGTATACATAAATGCATGTTCATCTACTTTATTTATTTCATTGTTGATACTCACTAATTCTAATCTGGTTACAATAGTAACAATGACATCGCAATCTGTTTTTAAATGAAAGGTGCCTGGTAAATAGCCGCGTTCACCTTTGTAAACGGTAATGCCTTTGCCAAAATAATTGACGAGGAGCGATTTTATTTTTTCAGATTCTTTGGAAATAATAGTGAGTGAAATATATTCCTCAATACCATCGACCACATAATCAGCCATTTTTAATGCAGCAAAATAGGTGATGATCGAGTACATGGCCGCACCAATTCCAAATTCAAATGCTGCCGTTAAGAAGATGATGCTATTGAAAAAAAGTACGACCTCACTCATTGAGAAGCCACTTTTCTTCATTGTGAAGACAGCCAATATTTCGAAACCGTCTAATGCAGCGCCTGAACGAATTACCAAACCTGTTCCCAAACCTATAAAGCATCCTCCAAAAATTGCAATGAGTAATTTGTCTGTAGTAACCGGATTGATGCATAGGGAATGAACACCAATGGCTAAAAAGACAACGGCAATAAATGAACGGATAGCAAAAAGTTTGCCTACATATTTATAAGCGGGAATAAAGAATAAGAGATTGATACTTAAAACCAGAACGCTGAAATTGCCATGATGCATTTCCTGCAACAAGAGCGAAATGCCGGTAACGCCGCCATCTAAAAAGCCATTGGGTATCATAAATCCTTTGAGGGCAAATACTGCAAAGGAAACACCAAGTATCATCAGCAAAAATGATTTTGGGGTATAGAGGTTTTTTAAATCGAGCAAATTGTTTTTCGCACGCATAATGTTATTTGCCTTTCTCGATAGTGGCGACTATCTTTTTCAGGTTTTTTTGTTTCACAGGCTCATAGGTATTTCTGCAATAGTCGGTATGAAAATGATGGTGTTCTAAAAATTTCTTTTGAATTTTGTTCCATTCCTTTTCGCTATGAAGCCCCGAATAAATTTTCATTTCTTCAAATAATGTATCGCCAACTTGTTTGAAACGTGATGTTCCTAAGTACATCAAATCAGCATCCGCTAAAATTTTTTCAAATAAATTAGTTGGTTTTTGCGGAATTTTTGTGGCTAGTATCATGCCACATACTTTATCTACTTCTTCTTGGTTAAAACCAAATGTCGGCATTAAGTCTTTTGCCATTTCACAACTTTCATCTTCATGGCCCGTATATTTTTGTGTAAACCCGGCATCATGAAACAGTACCGCCACTTTTAATAAGGTTAGGTCAGCACGTTTAACTTTCTCAGCTTTTGCAATTTCAATGACATACTTCATCACATCCATGGTATGATGAAACCCATGATAAAATAAATTGCCCGCTAATTCCTTTTTGAGGTACGAACTTAAATACGTTTTAAGTTTGGAGTAATTTGCCAAGTACTGATTTTTAAAATTGGTTGCAAAATAACATTCATTTTTTTATTCTCCTATTAATTAAAGTAATAATATATTTCTTACCTCAATTTTAAAGAGTTGTCTATATTGTACTTTTGCATTTTCTTTAGGAGAAGAGTGGTATATAGAAAATGGTTGCTCGCACATCATGTATGCGATATTGATATGATATAATTTTATTGGTTCGTTGTAAAGGAAAATGCCGGAGTAATACGTTGCAGATAATTTCACTTACAGTTAAATAGCCTTCTCAACAAAATACATGTCTATCATGCCTTTGTTTTTAGCATCAACTTTCCCTCTGGGTTTGCAACTAAATTTATCTTTAATAAGTTCATACGTTGAGCCGCTAAT
>JANNYV010000669.1:0-1689 GCA_031410275.1 Bacteroidota bacterium | reverse complement strand
TTTTCATGTCACTCATCAAGTTTAAATTAATATTGGGCGTGCCCCCGAAGCGTTCCATTGACAAATAGAGCTTTTTTGTTGATTCAATATTTAAGAGATTGTCAACGGAACTGCTTCGGGGTCGGGCTTTCCATTACAAGCCCTTCCCAAAGCATCAGGGGCTTTTCATTACAATCCCTCACGCATGCGACATATTCATACTGATACAACTTAAGAGTCCCTCAAAATAAATTATCATAGCCCGCAAGCAAATAAATGGTTCAAGTGCAACGATGTCCAATGCCCGATGTTCGTGCGATTCTCATCATTGTAAGAGTCTCCCACTTTCTCATTTCTTATTCCTTATTCCTTATTTCTTATTTTGAACTTTCATAAAGTTATATAGAAGAACAATCGTGTCAATTAGAAGCACTGCACAGATATACTTCATTATGACATAGATATACCATGAAACTACATAGGTATACGATTTGACTTTCCTTGACTCGCTGCAAATCTATTTTTACATACAATTCATTAAACACTTCATTGGCAAACTGAAGTGTCCGAAAGTAGATAACATAAAAAATCAAATTGTATGACACATCATTTTAAATTTAATCAAATAAAATCTGTATCCCAAAAAATTATCATGCTTGTGCTAATTTTTTTTACCGGACTTTCAACGACCTATGCACAAATAAACTATTCGCAAAACTTCGACGTAAATGATGGTAGTTATAGTGGAAATTTTTCACGTTTCACAGGCTCTACTACCTGTACCGGATCCGGCGGCGCTATGCGGCGCAACCTCTATGCAGGTGCTTCAACAGGCAATATGATTTCACCTTTGCTAGGGGTTTCAACAGGTGGGAGCATTACCATCATATACAATTATAAAGTGGCGAACTGGTCTGCCAATACCATTGGTACCAGTAATCCTTGGGGTAGTTTCAATGTGCAGTGGAGCAGTTCTTCTTCCGGCCCTTGGAATACACTTGAGACGGTAGATCAATCAAACCATATTGTACTCGCTTCATGCATTGCACGGACAGTTTCTTTTACACCGCCTTCAGGTACCAATGTCTATTTAAAATTTGATGCCTTTTATACCTCAGGTGATTTTTATTTAAATTTTGATAATATAACGGTCACAGAATCAGCTCCGGTTTGTAGTGGTTTGCCAACACCGGGCAATACATTGTCTACAGCCAATCCGGTTTGCGCCAATAGCTCCTGCACACTTTCATTACAAAATGCAACAAGCGGTACCGGTGTTACCTACCAATGGCAAAAATCAACCGACGGAACAAATTGGATAAACATTGCTGGCGCTACAAACCCCACTCATACAGCTATAGAAATACCGATGGAATATAAATGCATTGTGGGTTGTGCAGGAAACATGGCTAGTTCGAATCCTATTTTAATTAGTGCAAATTCATTTTTAAATTGCTATTGCATTCCAACCTATGCAAATGGCGGAGCCACAGAAGGTATTGCACATGTCATACTTGGCACATTAAATCAGACCTCCACATCGAATTCGCCTTGGTATACAGATTATAGTGCTACACAAAATGCCATTCCTGATTTAGCACGCAATTCGACAACTATTTTATCCATTACATTTGGTTCAGACTATACACAATATCATGGCGTATGGTTCGATTGGAATCATGATGCTGACTTTAATGATGCAGGAGAATT
>JANNYV010000668.1:0-1761 GCA_031410275.1 Bacteroidota bacterium | reverse complement strand
CAAATGCCATGAAGTATATGACTCAATCGGGTTACAGAGAAGTATACAATTTAAAGGGAGGTATTACACAATGGAATGAGGCGAAACTTCCTTTGGCAGCCAAACAAATTCCAGGTTGGATAGGCATGAGCAAAGAAGATTACAAAAAACTAATCAGCGGTAATATTCCGGTTGTTGTAGATTTTAATGCGAAGTGGTGCGGCCCATGCAAAAAGATAAAACCTATCTTAGATGAAATTCAAAAAGAATATACAGGCAAAATAAAAATTGTATCGATTGATGTTGATGAAAACAAATCGTTGGCCCAATCGATGTATGTTAGAAATATTCCTTTACTTATTTATCACGAACATGGTGAAGTGATTTCAAACCAGGAAGGAGAATTAGATAAGGATGGCTTTTTGAAATTCTTTAAACTTGTAAAATAAGCTTATTGGTGTCACAGTTTGTTTGTATTCGTTGTCGTTAAGCAAAAAAGATTGAAGCGAATAGCACGGCCCGATGCTTCGGAGGGCACGCCAAAAAATATATTTATTATGTGGCGGGCATCAGCTCATGAATATACATACCAGCGCGCCCGCCGCATAACCTACTATGGCTGCCAACGAAATATTCTTAAGATACCAGAAAAAAGTAATTTTTTCTATCCCCATAGCAGCCACCCCGGCAGCTGAACCAATAATTAAAATACTGCCTCCTGTACCTGAACAGAGCGCAAGATAATGCCAAAAAAAATGATCGGTTGGGTATTGATGAAGTTCATACATACCTTGAATTGCCGCCACTAAAGGAACATTATCAAAAATAGCAGAGAAGAATCCAACACCGGAAATGACTACAGTATCATTATTGATTTGCTTCGAAAGAAATGTGGCCGTTGAATGCAAAATACCAAATGATTCTAGCGAAGCTACAGCCAATAAAATACCCATAAAAAAAAGTATGCTGGGCATATCAATCCGTTCAAGGGCGAAGTGAATAGAAGAAGTTTGAGAGAATGTATCTGCTTGCTTTTTGCGTAAGGTTTCACTAATCAACCATAGAATTCCTACAGCGAGCATCATGCCCATAAAGGGTGGTAAGTGCGTCAGCAATTTAAACACCGGAACAAACAACAAAAGTAATAAGCCGGAATAGAAAATAATGGCGCGGTCTCGAGCACTTACCTTATCATCATATTCATGTGCAACCGGAATAAAATTTCCTTTCAATTTAAACATGAAATAAATCAACGGAACCAGAGTTGCTACTAAACTCGGAATCAACACTAATTTAATAATACCGGCTGGACTAATTTGATTTCCTATCCAAAGCATAGTCGTTGTCACATCACCAATTGGGCTCCAAGCGCCTCCTGCATTGGCCGCTATAATAATCATTCCAATTGAAATGAGTCGATCGTTTTTATCGGCAAGTATTTTCCTTACTAAAGTAGTCATCACTATGGCGGTTGTTAAATTATCTAATACAGCCGATAAAATAAATGAGAGTATCGTAATAATAATAAGTAGCGTACGTTTATTCGTTGTTTGTATTTTATCAATAATTAGTTGAAACCCTCCATACAAATCAATTAACTCAACAATAGTCATCGCCCCAATTAAGAAAAATAAGATGCCGGCTATATCAGCGATATGTTCATACAACTGATGATTAACGGCATTCGTATCATTACTTGAAAAGATATACCCCCCCCAACACAAAACACCCGTAATCAAAGCTGTTGCAGCCTTGTCGAGTTTAATTTGATTTTCAATAACA
>JANNYV010000667.1:0-3349 GCA_031410275.1 Bacteroidota bacterium | reverse complement strand
CACCAAAGCCGCTTGTGCATTCAGGTTTTTGTAGTAATGCCCTAGGTCGCCCAACTGGTTTTGTCGCATCGAACGAGACATAAATGTGTTTACCAAATTTTCGAGTTGCGAAGCAATATTATTTTCGTGATGAAAATCACTTTCATCAAACACGGATTTAAACAAATCTTCGGTCAAGATGTGCTGAATAATCATTTCCCGAATATCTTCTTTGGTAATTTGTGGGTTGATTTCCTTTTGACACATTTCAAAAAAATCTTCCGAACTTTTTACAAACGCTTTATTGCTTTTGAATTCATCACTTATTGTATCACGAAGTGTATCAACAATAGTAGGTATATCTTCTTTGAATTTGCGTAATGCCTCGTCAAATTTCTCTACATATTCAGGTTTGTAATTGATGAATTGCAAGAGAATTTTCTCTAATTTAATGGCATCATTCATTTCAATCCGAGAAATTTCAGCTCCATTTTGTATAAGCACCGCAAAAATAGAATCCTGAAAAATGATGTTGGTTTTAGGATAACCGTCCTTGTAAAGTTTTTTGTTGATTTCGTTATCGAGTGTGTCGCTAGTATCTTTACTTTCTACATAACCTTTATGAATACGGAGTTCGTTCATCAAGATTCCGTCGGGACGAATGTTTTTTCCTGCTTCATTCTTTATCGTTACTTCGGTTGCATACACATAATGTTTAGTAGTCGCCATTTGCAATAACAACATATCAAATGGTTGTTTGATAGCCATTTCGTTACTAATTCCCGATCTTTTTAAAGAATGCGAATAGTTGTAATATTGATGTATGAGTTGTAGAGACATAAATAATATTTTTGTTTGTTCAAATGTAAATAAAGTCTCTACATTTCAATGATTATTCTTTTTAAATCCTAATTCAACTTAAAATTAACCTCCATCTTCTCCAATTCCATCAACAATTCATTCGAAATCTTGATTTTCAATTTTCGGCTTGGCATCGAAATTCGAGTGATTACTTTTGTTTCTTCAATAGCGGTTTCAGGTTCGGCGATGGGTTCTTCCATATTCAGTTCATCTTCGCCAGAAAACTCTTCGGTAAAAACTGCTTCTTCGTCCGGATTTTCATCATCGAATAATAGTGTGTCTGTTTTTTCTTCTACCTTCCTCATTTCGGGCAATTGTTCCACTTTTTTTATTTCTGTTTCTACCTCAACAATGTCAAACGTAACGGAATTATTTCCTTTATTTTCTTGGAAAACGGTATTCAATTTCGAAATAAAGGCTGCATTCAAATCTTTTATATCCAATAAAACATTCAATTTTTTGGCATAATTATCAAAAACATCTTGTAACATTTTGAATTCCGAGAATTGAATCATTGGATCTCCTTTTTTCCCGGTTTCTTTATTTGGCCAACCTTCTTTGACTAAAATTTTTATGTATGTAAAACTATTTGGAATCAAATAATGGCGGTATTTCATATACTCTTCTCCAAATATTTTGAACTCATAACTTTCATCGTATCCTTCGAGATGAAACAATGCCCAACCTTTTCCATTCTTAGCAATTCGATGTTGAACGTTGCTAATTATTCCTCCAAAAGTTAAATTTTTATTCACAAATTGATTCAAATCTTTCAGTAATTCTAACTTCGAATTACAAAAATATTTCATCTCATATTTAAAATCATCCAGCGGATGTCCCGAAATATAAATTCCAACGACTTCCTTTTCTTTGGCGAGTTTTTCCATTGTGCTCCAATCCTCACAAGGTGGCACAACGGGTTCGGCAATTTGAACATCGCTGCTTTCGCCAAACAAACTTACCTGCGATGAATTTTCGTTTTCCTGAAACTTTGCTCCATATCGAATCGCTTTTTCATAGAACGTAATTCCATCGCCGTCATCGTGGAAATATTGCGCTCGGGTTGTGTTTCCAAACGAATCAAAACCTCCTGCCAAAGCTAGATTTTCCAATGCTTTTTTATTGGCAGCTCTCAAATCAATACGCTTGGTCAAATCAAAAATCGATTTGTATTTGGTTGTTTTTCTGTTTTCGACAATGGTGGCCACAGCTCCAGAACCTACTCCTTTTACAGCTCCCATCCCAAAGCGAACAGCGTAATCATCATTTACTGTAAATTTATAAAACGATTCGTTTACATCAGGACCCAAAACCTTCAATCCCATTCGCTTACATTCTTCCATAAAAAAGGAAACTTGCTTGATGTCGCTCATATTATTCGACAAAACTGCCGCCATATATTCGGCTGGATAATTCGCTTTCAAATAAGCCGTTTGATACGCAATCCAAGCATAACAAGTAGAATGCGATTTGTTGAAAGCATATTCGGCAAAGGCTTTCCAGTCGTTCCAAATTTTCTCTAATTTGTCTTTGGCGTGTCCTTTTGCCATTGCTTGAGAAATGAATTTGGGTTCCATTTTTGCCAAAACATCAATCATCTTTTTTCCCATCGCTTTACGCAAAACGTCGGCATCACCTTTGGAGAAATTAGCCAATTTTTGCGATAAAAGCATGATTTGTTCTTGATATACACATATACCATAAGTTTCATGCAAGTATTCCTCCATCGCATCAAGGTCATAAGTGACCTTTTCACGCCCCCATTTCCGATTAATAAAGTTCGGAATATACGCCAACGGACCCGGGCGATACAAGGCGTTCATAGCTATCAATTCATCAAATTTTGTGGGCTTCAGTTCTTTCAAATATTTCTGCATCCCCGCACTTTCAAACTGGAAAGTCGCATTGGTATCGCCGCGTTGATAGAGTTCGTAGGTTTTTATATCGTCTAAAGGAATGCTGTCAATATCTATTTTCAACCCATGATTTTGTTCAATCAATATCAAAGCATCGCGTATGATTGTCAATGTTTTAAGCCCCAAAAAGTCCATTTTTATGACACCTGCGTCTTCAATAACATTTCCTTCATATTGGGTCAAAAGCAAATCTGAGTCTTTTGCTGTTGCAACAGGAATGATGTCGGTCAAGTCTTTTGGCGCAATAATGATACCCGCTGCATGTACACCTGTGCCGCGCACCGAGCCTTCCAAAATCAAGGCTTCGCGCACAACGGCTGAACGTGGGTCATCTTTATCGGCTAAAATATCGCGTAATTGTTTTGCATTGTCAATATCCTCTCCCGCCAAACCTTCTTTATCCGTCAAACCGCCTTCACCACTGAGGGGGGCTTTCAACAAACGATTGAGCTTGATACCGGGCTTATCGGAAACCAATTTTGCTAAACCATTGGCATCATTCAGAGGTAAATCCATGACCCGCGCCACGTCTTTTATAGACATTTTAGCCGCCATCGTGCCATAAGTAATGATTTGCGCAACTTGGTTTTTAC
>JANNYV010000666.1:0-9666 GCA_031410275.1 Bacteroidota bacterium | reverse complement strand
TTTGAAACTCAAGACTATCCTCGATAATCAATCCTTCACAAAATCGTCGGACTTTATTACGAAGGAAATGGCAGCTGAAATTTGCAAAAAAGATTTAGGTGAAGATTATAGTGCCATTTTAGATTATAATCCATTGTACAGTTCTATTAATTTGCATTTGCATTCGCAATATATGAATAGTGACAGCTTGATAAAAGTGGAGCGGTTCATCAAACAAAGTAATATAGTCCGGGATGTAAATTATAAAAAAAATCTTGTCGACATTATGAATAGTAATGTGAAACGGGTTGGTATTGTTATTTTATTTATTTCATTGTTTTTAATTTTTTCAGTGATTATTTTAATTGACAATACAATTCGCTTGGCAATGTTTAGCAATCGTTTTTTAATTAAGACTATGCAAATGGTAGGTGCTACAAGATGGTTTATTGCAAAACCATTTAATATACGGGGCGTTATCAATGGTATTATTAGTGCATTGCTTGCGATTGGTGGTATCTTAATGCTGAAATTTTTTGCAGAAAGCTGGCTGCCTGAACTTAAAAACTTAGCCATCAATAAATGGCTTTTTATACTTTGTTTTACTATACTTGCAATGGGTATTGTTATTTCACTTTTAAGTACACATCGCTCAGTTATAAAATATTTACGAACTCAACTCGATGACCTTTATTAAAACTATCTATTATGTCTAAATTAAAATCACAAGAACAAACGGTTGCAACAAGCACAGAAAATTCTTCTACGGAAGCGGTTAGACCGGCTGCGAATGCATCAAAGAAGAATTCTGTTCAGAATTTACCATTTCTATTTGATAAGCAAAATTATATCTTAATGGGGGTTGGGTTGGCCGTTATTATTTTGGGATATATATTAATGTCGGGCGGACGCAGTGCAGACCCAAATGTATTTGATGCCGATGCATTGTATAGCTTTAGGCGAATTACATTGGCACCGGTACTTGTGTTAATTGGTTTAGCTATCGAAGGATATGCCATTATGAAAAAGCCTTCTACAAATTAATTATCAGTAAGAAGTTATAGGTGAATAGTTATTAGGTGACGGGTTTTCCTGCAACCATCAACCAGCAATAAAAAGACATGAGTATATTTCACGCCATCATCATCGCTATTATAGAAGGGCTTACAGAATTCCTGCCTGTTTCATCAACGGCTCACATGAAATTTTTGAACCCTTTAATTGGTGTTGAGAAGAATTCATTTACTGATATGTTTGAGGTGGTTATACAGTTGGCGGCCATACTTTCTGTTGTCGTATTTTATTGGAAGAAATTCCTGGATTTTAAAAAGCGTTCTTTTTATATCAAATTAATTATTGCTGTAATACCGGCACTTATTTTCGGAGCTCTACTGAAAAAACATATCGACAGTGCATTAAGCAATTTAATTTTTATTGCCTGCGTGATGATAGCAGGCGGCATTATCTTATTATTTGTAGATAGATTATTTACGAAAGTTGAAATTGATGATGAGCAAAAAATGAATAATAAAACCGCTTTGACCATAGGTTGTTTTCAGGTATTAAGTATTCTGTTGCCGGGCTTAAGCAGAAGTGCGGCAACCATTATTGGAGGTATGAGTCAGAAACTTTCTAAGAAAGCGGCTGCGGAGTTCTCATTTTTTTTAGCAGTACCAACCATGTTTGCGGCGAGTGTCAAAAGTGTTTATGATGTGATGAAGGATGGGACTGTTACATTTGACGGATCAACTATTTCTGTCTTGCTCATTGGTAGTCTAGTATCATTTGTAGTGGCATTGGTAGCGATTAAATTCTTTATTGATTTTGTTAAGACAAGAGGTTTTAAAATATTCGGAATCTATCGAATTGTATTGGGTATTGTGGTATTGATATTGATACAAATGGGCTTGATGAATTAGATTACTCGTTCAAGAGAATCATTGCCAATTGTTTGTGCCGCAATATATCCGCTTGTCCATGCATGTTGAAAATTGAATCCTCCGGTAATTCCATCAACATCCATTATTTCACCACCAAAGAAAAGATTTTTTACTAGTTTGCTTTCCATACGTGATGGTTCAATCTCAGTCAAACAAATACCTCCGCAGGTGACAAACTCTTCTTTAAATGTAGTCTTTCCTTTTACTTCAAGATTATGCGTGGTTAGGATATTAATTAATTTATTTTGCTCTTTCATCGGAAGTTCGCTCCATTTTATTTCTATTGAAATATGGCATTCTTTTATTAAATACTCCCATAAACGATTCGGAATTTCAAATGGATTTTTATAACCAATTTTATTTGAGCCTTGTTTATTTCTAATAATATTCCACCGTTCCCTGATTTCGTTTTCGGGTTTGCCCATCCAATTGATGATGACATTGAAATGGTAATCACGCTCATTTAATTCTCTTGCGCCCCATGCAGAAAGCTTAAGTATTGCCGGGCCACTTAAGCCCCAATGAGTAATCAGAACAGGGCCTTGTTCAGTTAATTTGCTCCCCTCTATTTTGACTATTGCATTCTCAACAACAACACCCATCAATTCGCGAAGTGCTGATTGCGGTGTATTAAATGTAAAGAGTGAAGGCACAGGCTTTTCAATGTGATGCCCTAATGACAATAGCCAATTATATTGTTCAATTTTTGGGAAGCCACCCGATGCCACAAACAAATAATCCGCATACAAAGTTTTATCGTTTTTTAAATTGATTTGGAAAGCGTTTTTTTTATTCTCTATAGAAATTACATCCGCATTTAATTTAAGTTCTATTTGATAGGTATCAATTTCGTTCAGTAAGCAATCAATAATAGTTTGAGATGTATTACTTGCCGGAAACATTCTTCCATCTGCTTCGGTTTTCAATTCAATTCCTCTTTGTTGAAACCAATGGATGGTATCCTTCGTTGAGAAAATGCCAAACGCTTTTTTTAGAAAATTCTTTCCTCTCGGGTATTTTCTAATTAATTCGGAATTCATAAAGCAAGCATGCGTGACATTACATCGTCCGCCGCCGCTAACTTTTACTTTTTGCAAAACTTTAGATTGCTTTTCAAGTAAAATAATGTTTAAATTGGGGTTGAGTTTGGCGGCATTGATTGCACAAAAAAAACCTGCGGCACCACCGCCAATAATAATGAGTTGTTTCGACACAGGGCAAAGATAAGATTGTACTGATTGTAAATAGCAGGATGTTGATTGAAATACAATTAACCCGGTTATTATTTTATAGGATTACGATATTGGCCTCATTGCCCTTCTACTCTTAAGAATACCGGCTTTTTTTTCATTTTTTTTGAAGACAGATTTGATAGATGGATAGATTAAAAGATTCTCATTTTAATACTAACATACAGATGTTTGCTGATTTATCTTTACATTTTAATTAGGCGCCGAAGAAATTTATTCTGCATTCGAAGAAGGAAATTATAACCTCGAGATAAATCTCCTGACATCGAACAACAAGCATCGGATATCGCTTATTTACTGCCCGAGTATCCAAGCAAATATTAATGGAACAACTATGGTTGCATCACTTTCTACAATAAATTTTGGTGTATGGATATCTAATTTACCCCAAGTAATTTTTTCATTTGGAACGGCCCCACTGTAGGAACCATATGATGTAGTAGAATCCGAAACCTGACAGAAATAACTCCAGAAAGGAACATCGTGCCATTCTAAATCTTGATACATCATCGGTACTACACAAATTGGAAAATCGCCGGCAATGCCACCACCAATTTGAAAAAAACCAACACCTTTTCCTTCACTGTTTTTTCGATACCAATCAGCCAACCAAACCATATATTCGATACCGCTTTTCATGGTAGTTGCTTTCATTTCATTTTTAATAATATAAGAAGCAAAAATATTTCCCATGGTGCTGTCTTCCCATCCCGGACAAACAATTGGAATATTTTTTTTCGCTGCGGCCAGCATCCAGCTATCTTTTGGGTCTATTTCATAATACTGTTCAAGTACGCCACTCAACAACATCTTATACATAAACTCATGCGGAAAATATCGCTCTCCTTTATCGTCGGCGTCTTTCCAAAGTTGATGAATATGCTTTTGTAAACGGCGAAATGCTTCTTCTTCGGGGATGCAAGTATCTGTCACACGGTTGTAGTGATTCTCTAATAAATCCCATTCATCTTGTGGACTTAAATCCCTGTAATTCGGCACTCGTTTGTAATGTGAATGCGCGACAAGATTCATAATATCTTCTTCTAAATTGGCACCCGTGCAAGATATAATTTGTACTTTATCCTGACGTATCATTTCAGCTAATGAAATTCCTAACTCTGCCGTACTCATAGCACCTGCAAGTGTAATCATCATTTTACCACCTTCGAGTAAATGAGTTTCATATCCTTTAGCTGCATCCATCAACGCGGCTGCATTGAAGTGTCGGTAATTATGTTCGATAAATTGTGATATTGGGCCTTTGCTCATATTCTTATTTTTGAGCCGCAAATATATTTCTTTGAAATGAGTTATACCATAAAAATTTTAGAGGCAAATGAATGTGGATGAACGATGATCGTTGCTCGATGTTCGATGTCTGGAATAAACACTGCCAAACTCGCAACTCTTTAACCCGTAACACATAACTCATTCACGTTAACCCCATACCAGAAAAGCGAAAGATTTTAGGAATTTTTCCCTTACATTTGTTTTCAATATTTTTTCACACATGAAGAAGGTAGTGTTGTTTTTTTTCGTACTCTTTTATTCTGTATTTGCTGATGCTCAGGAATTTGAAAATGTCAATCCGGCAAGACAGCAAATCCATGATAAGGATATCAGTCAACTGAATCCTGTAGACGTGCTTGAAGATACCTTGGTGTTTCTTGCCGACAGCATGTATTTTTCTGCAATGGATGAAAGCCGGATTTCAGGGAGTTACGAATTTATCAGAGTGTTTAAATCGTTAATGAAAACCCCAAGTTCATTTAATGCACCTTTCAACAAATTGAAAGAGAAAATTACGATCATCGATGCACCCGATAAATCATTCAGAATATATAATTGGGAAATCGTTCGTAGTCCGGTTGAACGACGCTACTATGGTGCTATACAAACGAGCCAAGGTGAAAGCATCCCCTTATATGATATGTCTGACCAAATTATACGAGGCGCAGAAGATTCTGTCTTCAATAATTCGTTATGGTATGGAAATTTATTTTATAATATATTGATGAAAGAAGTAAACGGGCAAAAAGTATATTTCTTATTTGGTTGGAACGGGAATTCGCTAAACTGCGAACGGAAAATAGTAGATGCACTTACCTTTGATAGTCGCGGCCAGAGCGTATTCGGGGCTCCGTTATTTAGTATTCTAGACAGAGGAAAAAGAAAAATGACCAATCGCCTAATGCTCGAATATGAAAAGGGTTCCAAGGTCTCATTAAATTATGACAAGGAAACTCAACAAATTATTTTTGATCATTGTGAATCACAAATTGGTGACCCCGCAAAAAAATACACCTACGTGCCCGATGGCACCTATGATGGGTTACGTTGGAATGGGAATGAGTGGGTGATGAGCGAAAATGTAATTCAAATTACAATTCTCAAAGACGGTGAAGCACCGATAGAGAAACGATGATTGGCACTGTTTATTGAGTTATTAAGTTATGTAGTCATTGAGTTATTGGATTGTTGAATTATTTTTAAATAGGAACCCTTACACTTTTGCCTTACGACTTACAGCTTAGGCCTTATTCAAAAATTTCTAAACCATAAATTTATTTTTCCTAAATATTCCTCTTACATTTATCCCATGAAAAAAATATCCTTATCTATTCTAACATTGGTACTGTTTGTTTTGCAATCAACAGCACAGATTGAACAATATGGTCCGTTTGTGGGAGGAACCGCCTTTGTGTATAAGTCGAATTTATATAACGCACAAGATTTTGCATCAGACAGCGTTCAAAAATATTCAACCACAATGGGCTTCGGTGCCGGTTTTGATTTTGGTCATAAATACCTGAATGGCATTTCTATCAGCTCGGGTTTGCATTTCGGAACGAACAATCAAAACTATAAAAGCAAGGACACCATTCCGGGTGATATATTAACATTTACAGCGAATGCAAAAATGACCTTTATTAAAATCCCATTGGTAGTCAGTATGCAAACCCGTAATGACAAAGCAGCCAAAGCATTTTATAGTATGGGTTTATTTTATTCCTATAATACAGGCTATTCAGAAAAAATAAATTGGGAGTATAAACATAACACTGCTCTCAATCATACCACTACCATCAAAAAACAAACCATTGAAAATGCATTCCCCAAAGATTCAAACAAATACGTTTCCAATGTCGATCAACGTCCGTACAACCGTCATGGATGGGGCGCAATACTTGGTATGGGCGCTTCAAAACGATATAGTAAAAATGCAGAATGGTTTTGTCAGCTAAAGATAGAATATCAAATTTCTTCATCCGAAAATAATGACGAAATGGTGTTTACACCCGCTGCCGGTTCCGTTGATACCAAGCATGTAGGGCATGTTTGGGGTAACTATGCAAAATATTTACACAGAACAAACAGCAATTATAATCGCCCGGCTACGCATCCGTTTGATTTAGGATTGAGCTTTGGGATACGATATTATTTGTTCGATTTTGAATAGATTTTTGGGGAACACAGATTGGATAGATGAATAGATTTGAAGAATTGGAGTATTGCCTCTAATCTCTTATCTGACATCTCACATCTCTACTCTAGCATTCATTTTTTGTTATCAGCATTTTTGCTTTATTCATCTCTTGTGGCGATGGCACCGTTTGGGCCAAAAATCTTTTATCAGCTAACTACGCCTCATGTTCTCACTATCATTTTTATATAGTTGAAAGATGTGGCATTATCTTTTAATCTGTAATTCAATCAATCAGTATTCCCTGCATTTTAAACGGGAATAATATTGTTTATTTGCAATTCTCAACTCTCAACTCTCAACTAACAACTCTCAACTCCTCCATGCATTACGCCACTCTCGAAAACGTCTCCAAGTCTTTTGGTGTTCGCAAACTTTTCTCCAATATTACATTTCATATTTCTGAAGGCGATAAAATTGCATTGATTGCCAGAAATGGTTTCGGTAAATCAACCTTGTTGAATATCCTTTCCGAAAAAGATACACCGGACAACGGTACAGTTTGGGTTCACAAAGATATTAATCTTGTGATGCTTCATCAAGAAAATGAATTTGATGAAGAGAAAACAATTTGGGATAATATTCTTTCAATGAAAAATGAGACTGTCAAACTCGTGAAGGAATATGAAGAATATATTGAGAGCGGAATTGAAGATGCAAAAAAACTCGATTACTTGTTGTCAAAAATGGATGAATTGGATGCGTGGAATTTTGAAAATGAATTACAACAAATTCTTTCCAAATTGAAAATCAGTAACCTTCATTCAAAAATAAAAACGCTCAGTGGTGGACAAAAAAAAAGGGTGGCACTTGCACAAGCATTGATTGAAACAGAATTGTATGCAGGCAAATGTTTGCTCATTATGGATGAGCCTACCAATCATCTTGATGTAAGTATGATAGAATGGCTTGAGAATTTTTTAAGCGCACAAAAGGTAACACTATTAATGGTGACACATGACAGGTATTTCTTAGATGAAGTGTGTAATGAGTGTATCGAAATCGATAATGAGAAAGTATATATACACCGAGGAAATTATGGTCACTTCCTCGAACAAAAAGCGCATCGTATTGAAGTAGCTCAAAGTGAATTACTGAAAGATAAAAATATTTACAGAAAGGAACTAGAATGGATGCGTAAGCAACCGAAAGCCAGAACCACGAAATCAAAATCAAGACAAGATGCCTTTATTGAAGTAGAAGACAGAGCAAAAACAAAAGCACTCGATAGTGATGTACAACTTCAGGTGAAGATGACAAGGCTCGGAGGCAAGGTGCTTGAAATGAAAAAAATATATAAATCATTCGGTGATAAAAAAATACTCAACGGATTTGATTATACCTTCAAACGCGGTGAACGTATTGGTATCGTTGGTAAAAATGGTGTAGGCAAAAGTACTTTTCTGCAAATTGCATTGCAGCTTGCGCAACCCGATAGCGGAAAAGTAAATCATGGCGATACCGTGGTATTCGGACATTTTTCGCAAGAAGGATTGCAATACAAAGAAGATAAACGTGTGATAGAATATGTAAAAGATCATGCGGAGTTTTTTCCGATGGCTGATGGGACCAAATTGGGCGCATCGAAATTTTTAGAACGTTTTGCATTTACTTCGGAGCAACAATATACCTATCTCAGTAAATTAAGTGGAGGTGAAAAACGCAGATTGCAATTGCTGAGTATCTTATTTAAAAATCCAAATTTTCTGGTACTCGATGAACCAACCAATGATTTAGATTTACAAACGTTGCAAATACTTGAAGAATTTCTATTAGAATATCAAGGTTGTATTTTATTGGTAAGTCATGATCGCTATTTTATGGATAAATTAGTCGATCATCTTTTTGTGTTTGAAGGGGATGGTATCATTTCTGATTTCCCCGGAAATTACTCGCAGTTTAGAATTAAGGAATTAGAAATAGGCAGTATGCAATTGGCAGTTGGCAGTAAGCGACCTTTAGTTGGAAGTACAGAATTAACGGAGAACAATAAGCCGTTGCCGGAAGTAAGTAAGCAAGCAATAAAAGAAAAACCGGCTGTTCAAAAACTTAGCTATAACGAAAAACGTGAGTTTGAATTATTAGAAAAGGAAATGCCATTATTGGAAAAAGAAAAACAAGATCTTGAAATAAAGATGAGTACCGAAGGCATCAACTTCGATCAGATACAACTCGCTGCAAACCGTGTCGCACAAATCATAGCCATGCTTGAAGAAAAAGAATATCGATGGTTAGAGTTGAGTGAGAGAGCGTGAGGATAAGGTGTAAGTCAGAAGTAGAAAGTTGATAATTGACAGTTGATAATTGATAATTGATAGTGAATCCCTAATTCAAAAATGGAAAGGTAAATTAAACAAGTGAGGCTGCACTCCGGACATCGAACATCGAACTCCGAACATCGAACCTAAACCTCTTCTTCTTTTTTTCCGCCTAATACAAATTTAAATATAACAGGTAAGGTCGTTACTAAAATAATCAGAATAACGATGATTTCGAGACGGTCTTTAATCCATGGAAATTGTTTGCTTAAAAAATGGCCGGCAAACATCATTGAAAAAACCCAAGCAAATGAACCGATTACATTATACAAGGTGAATTTTTTATAATCCATTTTTACAACACCTGCAACGATGGGAACAAAGGTTCGTATGATAGGAATAAAACGTGCGGCGATAATGGTTAATGCGCCATTTTTTTCATAGAATTTTTGAGCTGAATACAAATGTTTTTTCTTGAAGAAAAAAGTATCCTTCCGCTGATAAATAAAAGGGCCCGATTTTATTCCAAACCAATACCCCACAAAATTCCCTAGTATTCCGGCAATGGCAATCAGGCACATGATAACGATGTAAGGCACATTGAAAAATTCTTGTGCTAATTGTTCTGATAATTTCACTTTTTCACCGTGGTGGTCACTTTGACCACCACGGTGAAATGACGAATTTTCTTCTGTTTTAAACTTACCTGAATTATCTCTAAAGCAGGAAAGGGAAAATTCAGAACTTGTTAGAGA
>JANNYV010000665.1:0-3874 GCA_031410275.1 Bacteroidota bacterium | reverse complement strand
CCTTTTTTAAAACAAAAATTAGTACCGATATACTATAATAATATGGTTATAGATGAGTTGACATTGCGTTCCTTCAGGAAGTATTGTAAATTAACAGCAATCTGTTTACTAAACCTAAATTAGATTTTGTAAATTAGCAGTATGGAAACAATGCTTCATCGCCGGGTTTGAAGAAATCATAAATGCGTTCAAGAATTTTCAATTCCTTTACAGGATAACCCATGCCGAGCGAAGGCTCTATAAATAATCGGTTGAGCAAAGCATCAAAGCGTAAGGTTGCAGCAGCATCTAATGTTGTGGAACTTGCAGGTTCTAAATAGGAGCAAGAAAATGTGGTGCCAATTTCAGCATCAGGTATGTTCGCTTTTAATACTCGTGCGCCCTCTGATTGACAGATAGCCGCATGATGTGCTGAGGCAAGAAAATTTTTAAGACCAATTTTACCGGGAGCATGTATGCCTAAAAAATAGCCTGCACCGGTAAATACCATTGGCTCATTCAATACCATCCAATGTTTCACACGGTCACCGAATTTTTTTGAACAAACATCCGCATAATTCATAAACCAATGTTGAATGTCTCTGTTGGTCCAACCACCTTTCAGTTCAAGCGCATGAGGAAGATCCCAATGATATAAAGTAATCCAGGGAGTTATATTATTTTTAAGACATTCATCAATGAGGCGGTTATAAAAATCTACACCCTTTTGATTGACCTGCCCGATTCCATCCGGAAGTATTCGTGACCATGAAATGGAGAAACGGAAATTCTGAATATTCATATGCCTCATCAGCCGAAGGTCATTCGAATATTTTGTATAAAAATTGCAACTATCATTTCCATTATGTCCGCCGGCAATTTTCTGTTTTTTTGTTGTAAAAATATCCCAAATAGATAATCCTTTATCCTCTGCAGTATGCGCACCTTCTATCTGATACGCAGCAGCAGAAACACCCCATAAAAAATCGTTTCCAAATTCTTCACGATGATTCATGCATTCGAATGGGTAAGTAAAGAAACATTTTTTATTCTTAGTTTGTTTGAGTGACTTCCTTTCGAGGCATGTCTTTTAAGAATTGTATGAATAATTTGTCCGGTTATATCCGGATAATCGACCTTTACAATTTTCTTGCTCTTTATCCATTCTGCAATTTTAGGATGGTGTTTATTTTTTAAACTTTTGAAAACAGGTACGCCCATTTGTTTTAAAGTGGCTGCATTGCATTGTTGTTCATACTGCGTTTTCATTGGTATCACTGCCAGTTTCTTTTTGAGAAATAATGTTTCGGCAGGTGTTTCGAAACCGGCTCCGCAGAGTACACCTTTTGCTGAAGCAATACTTTGTAAAAAGGGCTCATTCTCTATTGCCTGAATGCAAACATTTGCATAGGAGAAATCTTTTTTTGTATGTTTACTAAATACTTGCCAGTTGATATCTTCAAAACGGGTCAACACTTTTAGGATACCTGCATCATCATACGCAGGAAGGTATACAGTATAATGATCTTTCTCTTCGGGAATGAGTGCGCGCACTTCACTGCGAATAACAGGGGTAAAAATATTTTTATCAAAAGCTTCAAAGTGAAATCCGTAATATTCTGTACAAGGTGCATAATATTTTAATACAGATTTTCCGATAATATCTTTTTGTTTTGGTTTGGGTGCATGTTTATTAATCACAGCACATTGATGGCTTAATGATATACATGGTAATTTTTTTTTCTGACAAGCCCAAGCGCTTACCGGTTCAAAATCATTCAGAACCAAATCATAATCTTCTACAGGTAAATCGGCAATGTCTTTCATCATAACCCGGGTATTTAATTGCAAATAGGTTGAAGGTAAATCGATACCACCATTTTTACCAAAGACAAAACTCATTCCCTTAAACTTATATTCAATATGGTAGGGCAGTTTAACATCAGCCTGCGTACCGCTCACCAAAATATCGACATCAGCAATTTTCTGAAGTATGGGGATAATTTCTCTGGCTCTGCTAAGATGCCCATTACCGGTTCCTTGAATGGCATATAGTATTCTCATGTTTTAGTTTTAATCAGGCTTGTTCCATTTTAGCGAATTCATTGACAAGACTTGCGAAAAGTTGTTTGGTGTCCATTTTATCTGAAGGGCTTAAATTAAATTTGACTTTATTGGCAAATTCATCTTCATGGTATTTGTAAATTTTCCATTGTCCTTCAGTATATTCTAGTGATGTAAGATTCTCAATCCAATCGCCTGAATTCATATAAGTAATAGAGCCTTCTTCATTTTTAATTTTACGAATTTCGGGTTGATGTATATGACCGCATATGACAAAATCGTACCCGTTAGAAATGCCGATGTCTGCGGCAGTTTGTTCAAATGAATTAATAAATTTAACGGCACTTTTCACGCCATTTTTTATTTTCTTTGAGAATGAAAGCTTCTCCCTTCCAAGTTTTGTGGAAATAAAATTGGCAGCTCTGTTAATTAAAATAAGTGTATCATATCCAATGGCGCCCAGCTTTGTTAACCACTTTGCATGTTGCATCGTTACATCAAAAACATCTCCATGAAAAATCCAGGCTTTGGTACCACCTTGTTTTAAAACGAGTTTATTGACAATTTTCAATGAACCCATTTTAAAGCCTGCAAATTTTCGGAGCATTTCATCATGATTGCCGGTTACATAATACACTTTGATTCCTTTGGCGACCATGCCCAGTATGTATTTGACGACGAGCATATGACTTGAAGGCCAATAGCGTTTGCTGAATTGCCATACATCAATAATGTCGCCATTTAAAATTACTTTTTTTGGTTTTATGCTTTTCAGGTAGTTCAATAATTCGCCGGCGTGGCAGCCATATGTACCCAAATGGATATCAGATAAAATAACGATATCAACTTCTCTTTTCTTTTGCTTCATGTGCGTAACCTATGCAGACAAATGTTTGTCCATCAAAAGTTTATTGGATCTAAAAGGGGAGTGTAAAAAAAGTTGATTGACTAAAAAAAGGGTAAATGCCATTCGGATTTTAGTAATAAAATTTTTCATTGTTTCATTTTGTTTTTAAAAAAATATGTCCGGTATTTAAAAACTTTACGGGTTGATTTTTAAATTCCTTCATTGAACAAGAACAAGGCAAAAGTAATTGCGGGGTGTTGCTTTATTCTTACCGTAAGATGAAGGAATTGTGAAGTATAAATGATTTAATAACCCAATAACCTAGTAACTCAATAATTCAATAACCAATTAACTAAATAAAATAAAAAAGCAGGGTTCGAAAACCCCGCTAATTATTATCAACACAAAGTCAATATTACTGCTTGTTAAATGTCTGCGCATAGTTTAAGGCTTTGCCGTCAACTACTTTCAACATGTACATTCCATTTGCTAATTCACCAACATTCACGGTGATTTTATTCAATCCTTCTACTAAGTCTGATTGAATGGTCTTAACCGTTTTACCGGTCATATCCATCACTTTAAATGTAGCACGGGTTACTGTAGATGAACTTACATCTACATATAAATCACCCATGGTTGGATTCGGATAAACGATCACTGCATTTGATACTGCTATCCCTGCAGGTTGTGAACCATTACGAACTAAATTCGGTGCAAACTGACCATAATTTCCTTGCTTGTCCATTTGGGCAAAGTAAGGGTTAGTTGTTTCATCGAATCCGCATTCTGTTAATTCAAATTTATCGCCATTTGCCAAGCTTCCTGTAAAAGGAATCGTAGCAATTACATTCCACTCGCCAGCCATAAACTCTTTAGAGAGCATTGGTAATGCATCTGCTGCATCGCCGTATGACTGAAAACTGAAATTATTTTTCTCCATGATACTACCTGATGGGGTAATAACGAAAGGAGCTGTAGAGC
>JANNYV010000664.1:0-1611 GCA_031410275.1 Bacteroidota bacterium | reverse complement strand
CCGTTTTTTCATAGCCTCTGCAATCGCCGGATTTCTATGCAAATAATTATGCAATTCCTTCGACAGAAAATCCATCATAAAACTTTTTACAGAAGGACCTTTCTCATCCATATTAATACTACCCAATTTCGTCTTAGTCTGACTTTCAAAGACCGGCTCCACCACTCGTACACTCACTGCGGCCACAATACTTTGACGAATATCACTTGCTTCATAATCCTTCTTATAAAAATCGCGTATCGTTTTTACAAAGGCTTCTCTAAAAGCTTGCTGATGCGTTCCGCCTTGTGTTGTGTGCTGGCCGTTTACAAAGGAATAAATTTCTTCGCCATAATCACCACTATGTGTCAATGCAATTTCAACATCATTTCCTTTAATATGAATAATCGGATATTTTATTTCATCCACATTCGTTTTTCGTTCGAGTAAATCAAGCAACCCATTTTTTGAAACGTAACGCTTGTTATTAAAATTCATCACAAGACCCGCATTCAGATAGCAATAATTCCAAACCTGATTTTCGATATACTCATCAATAAATTTATAATGCTTAAATACGGTTTCATCAGGCGTGAAAAATATTTCAGTGCCGTTCTCTTCCGCTGTTGAAATTTCTTTATGTTCTTTTATCAATACGCCTCTTTCAAACTCTGCCATTTTCATTTTACCATCTCTAAAACTTTTTACTTTAAAATGATGACTCAAGGCATTCACCGCTTTTGTACCCACTCCATTTAAACCTACAGATTTTTGAAATACATTGCTATCGTATTTAGCGCCAGTATTTATTTTACTCACCACATCCACTACTTTTCCTAATGGTATTCCCCTGCCATAATCTCGAATCAGGACATCGCCATTTTTTACGGTTATGTCAACATATTTTCCATGACCCATGGTATGTTCATCAATGCAATTATCAACCACTTCTTTTAATAAAACATAAATCCCATCATCCAAACTGCTGCCATCGCCAAGCTTACCAATATACATACCAGGACGTAAACGTATATGCTCCTTCCAGTCGAGCGACCGTATCGAATCTTCATCATATTTATGTTCTGCCATATTCTTTATTTTATTTTTTCTGCTATCTAAAACCAGTGAGGAAATATATTGGGCGGCACACACGCTTTTCGCTACAATCCCTGACCAAAGCGTCAGGGGATTTTCGCTGCAATCGTTGCCGCAATACATCTTCCATTAATGATTGCTTTTCTTACACAATTTTAGTTCACCAAATTTTCAATGTTGACAAATATATTCAGCGATATTTTCAGATGCTAAGATTGTTATTCACAAACGAGTGGATATTTTTTTTCTTATTGTTAAGGTGTTAGGGAGTTAATGAGTTAAGACGTTCGTTGATCCGGCTTTTGTATTAACTAAAAGACATTAGCCATCAGCCAAAAGTTATCCAAAATCAACACTGAAAATTCTTTCTTCTTTGCAATGTTTTTTTCTTTTTTATTTGTGCACCATTTTTGTGAATAGTTTTTTATTTCATAGAATAACTACTTAGCTTTGTGTATAAACCTTCTTATTGAACCCTTTTTATGTGCATTTCTCTGTGGAAAACGACTGAATTGTACTGAACAAAAATAATGAGGA
>JANNYV010000663.1:0-3368 GCA_031410275.1 Bacteroidota bacterium | reverse complement strand
AACACAATCACGTACTTATTCTTACTCTCAAATACTTTTGTAAATTCTGCATTTATTTTTTCAACCAAACTTTTCACGCAGGCATTTTGCAAGGCATCTTGCCGCCAGTTTTGAAAAAGTATATAATCAATTTTTCTGTTTACCTGCTTTTCATATACACCATAATCACCGCAAGGAGGAAGGTTCCCTTGTATAAAACCGGAAACCGTTTCACGCGGATTTTTTCCGGGTTGCCAATTCACCGGAAAGTAATTTATTTCGGCTTCATAGTTATTGAGCAAAATTAAATGCTTGCTGCTGACCGCACCGAGGTAATCGCTGAAATGAAGAAAGGAACCGTCTTGGTGAAAGAGGCTGTCACCATTCGGAAGTTGCTGCCAATAATCGAAATGCAAATTCAACACAACACTTTTATCCTGTATAAAATCGGAAGCCTTCATAATTTCTTTCCCGATATTGCTTGCCTTCATCACATAAGGAAAACGAATCACCAAAAAACTGAGCGATACAAAAAATGAGCAGGACACAAAAATAAGTTTTGCGAGTTCAGTCCATTTTTTTGTTGCAAAATAAAACAGTAAAAACATGGGTGGAAGAAATGCCAAACGAATATCAATACTGCCGGCGCCACCGATACTATGAGGGCAAGCGAGATAGGAAATAAATGTAAAAAGAATCATGAAGAGAAATACATAACCAACACTCATCTTCTTTTGTATATTGACTTTAATGCGTGTAAAAAATAAAATAAAAAGAAAGGACAGTAATAAAATTCCACACGCAACGGCGGGATATACTTCTGTATGACGGGTGCTTTGCGAAGCATAGAAGGAAATAAAATTCACAAACTTTTTCCATACGCTTAATTCATGTGGTTCGCTGCCTGCACCACGCTTCATCAAAAATAAAAGGATCATTAAGAAAGAAGGCAAAAATACCAGACCAAGTCGCGACAGATGAAAGGAAAGTTTTCTGAAATCGAGCGGAATAAACAAATGAAAATTCTCGGTCAACCAAATAAAGAAAATCATCATCATGGTATAAATCACCGGCATACCATGTGAAAAAGCAGTAAGCAATAAAAGGAAAGTAAGCGTAATTTGTTTGGCAGGATTATCCAGGTGATTTTTGATTCGGATAAAATAGCCAAGTGTCCAACACATCAATCCAATGGCTAATGAATAATTATAAAAGCCTTCCTGAAATGGCAAGGTGAATAAGAATGGAAAAAATAAAAAACTCAGAAATGAATTTTCCCGGCTAATTGATTTCATACAATAACGAAACCCGAAGGCAAAGACAAACACATAGATGATTTGAAAAAATTTATCAGCCAGCCAATAAGGAAACACTTGAAGAAAAAAGCCAATCATGAGATGTCCCATCCAATTGGGATCAAGGTTGCGATTGATGATATAAAATTCCTTATAAAAATTCCGGTCCCGGTTAAATACATAATCGAAAAGAACCTTTGCATTATAAGTATGACTAGCGCCATCACCGGTGATATAATATTTGGGAATAATGATAATGCTGAGTGCGAGCAATACCATTCCGTAAAATAAATATTTTTCAAATCGTAACACGCTTTAAAGATAAAACTATTTCTCAAAGTTCGATGTCCGAGGTTCGATGTTCGATGTCTGATGTTCGGGGGTTTATCTTAGTTTGAGAGTGTCTTACTTTCTTATTCTTAAATACAAATGTTCGATGTTCGGGGATTCATCTTGGTTGCGTGAGTCCCTTATCTTCTTATTTTATATTCCTTATTTCTTATTCTCAAAAAGAGTTGTCTGATGTTCGATGTCAGAGGTTCGGGAATTCATCTTATGAACAGACTTATGCCTTACGACTTACAACTTATGCCTAAAAATAACTCACATACCCGAAATGTACCTTAGAGCTTTTAAATTGAAAAGACTGACGTTGTGTAGCGCCCAAGGCATAACTGATATTAAACAAACCCGCTTTCGTTTCGAAGGTCATGCCGAGACCAAGACTATAAGGCCACTCGCTTTTATTTGTTTTACCATATTTCGATTGTGTGTATCCAACATCTCCAAATAGAAAAAAATATGAATTGAGCGAGAGCAAATAACGAGGCTCAACACTCAGCACATGGTATGCATTTACAAACATACTGCCCTCGTCGAACCCGCGAAGCAAACGATAACCACCAATTTGAAAAACTTCATTTTTATACAGTGCATCACTACTAAACATGAATCCGACATGATAGGTTGACGCCAATACCATACGTTTTGCCAATGGAAGAAAATAACTTGCTTGCCCTTTGAATGTATATTTAAATGTTTTCAATTTTATACTATCATATAAATACGAAAACGGTTGATGTAAAACAGGGTCTTCGGTACTTTCGACGGTGGTATTTTTTATGACTGTTCGAAATGAAATACCACCGTTTAATTGCAACCTGTATCCTTTGCGCGGGTTCAATTTATAATCGACATGGCTTCTTGTTCCTTCTAAGCCAAACGTTCTGTAAGTCACATCACCAATATCGGGTAAGGTTCGCAAACTGATTAATGATGCGGTGTTCACGCTCAATGCTCTTGAACTCGACAATTCGTAATAAAGCTTCAATAATTCATTTGCACTGAGTTGATATAGTAATCCTAATTCACCATTTACATTTTTAAACGTTGTATCTTTTTTATAAAAATCAAATTTTCCCGAAATGCCTATTGGAGAATTTAATAAATAAGGCAATTGAAAATCGATATTGTATCGTGGTGATTTGTATTGTAAGTTTTGCCAGTTGATTGATAAGCTTTCACCTTTCCCAAGCGCATTCACAAACGCCAATTTTACATCACCTGTCACCATAAATTTTCCTTGCCGTTCTTCATTGTTCGGGAGCAATCCAATTAATACATCGGCTCTGTTGGCCGATTTGCTTTTCACATACATTCGTACTGTTGTTTCTTCCTGATTAAATGCAATACGCCATGGTGCTGCTTCCTGCAAAAATGAAAGTTCACGGATACGGTTGCTGATACTTTTTATTTTTGTTTCGCTGTACAACATGCCTTGCTTAAGTCCCAGATACTGCATCAGAAATTGCTTTGACACTTTTGCATCTTCATTGAGAATGACAGTATCTATTTTTGTCAAAGGCCCTTTGCTTAATGTGAGTATGGCATTTATTTTATCTTCATTAATTTTTATGCTATCCAAATACACAGCAGCAAAAGGATATCCGTTGTCTTCGAAGTAGCGGATTATTTTTTCGAAAACGGGATACAGCTTTTTTACCTCAAGGGTCTTATTGAAATATTCTTTTTCCGTAAAACCAGATTGGGTTAAAAGTGATGAAGGAATATTTTTATTTTTCAATATTGCCCATG
>JANNYV010000662.1:0-1885 GCA_031410275.1 Bacteroidota bacterium | reverse complement strand
TGATATGAAATTCTGAAGCAATGATGACACCTGATGTTGGGTGCTTTTGAGCCATGAGGTTAGTGCATACAAAAATGAACAGGATGATAGAGTAAATCTTCTTCATGTGTAGTGTTTTTAGGTAATAGTGATAAAAACAAAGATAACCCTTTTGGTAAAAAGATTATCTTTTTGCTGATATATTATACCATCATACTTTACAAAATAGATTTAAACTCGCTAATAGTCAAAGGAATATGAGTTCTTTATTGCTATTGCCCAAATAAAAACCGGATCATTACACCACCTCTCGTTGTTGTAATTGGGAAGGAGTTTGATACATAGGGAATACTTTGTCGTCTATCGTAGAAGAATCGCAAAGTAACTGTTTGTGTAAGGATATAATCGATAGAAGGCGAAATAGTAATGACCTTCTGCCCTCTTGTGAGTTTCGATTCATTTTGATCTAAGCGGCTGAGTGTGGTGAAATCGTCCCGTAAACCAAAATCTGCTTTTATATTCACATCACTTTTATATTTATTCAAACCAAAATAGGGTGTATGAATCGTCACATTTTTAATTCGTATTCCGCCGCCTAAAACAATTTCTTTACTTCTGGTTTCGCTTAATTGATAATCAACCAAACTCATACTTAGCGTTCTTGCTTTTTTATATTCAATTTTGAAATTCAATGAATTTTTAAAGGTTGCATCGATTCCAATAAGCGGACCAAAATTTTCTGTAATCGTCATATTCGGAACAGAAAAATAAGGCACATAATTATGCGAAATAGAATCGATAAAAGAAGGAAAGCCTAATGAATACACATCACGATAAAGCAATGAAGAAGTATAACTATTCATGGCAAGTGTTCCGGCATATGAATGAGTTAATGTAAAGCTTTGGAAAATACTTCTAAACATTTTAGTCCTTGATAGTCCATTGTAATTCAATCTCCAATTCGGCATCGGCAAAATATTTCTAAATGGATTGGAACGGATTGTTTCATTTCTATTATCGAGTAATGGATAAGTAGCAGGATCTTTACCAGTATAGGCAGAAAGGAAGGCCGGTATCAATACATCTTGTGAATAACGTGTATAGCCTTTTTTATAATCTTCATCTTCAGGGGCAGGCGCATTGCCAGTATACGGATTGATTAATCCAAGACGCGATGAAATTACTTTACGATTATTTTCAAAATCATAAAATGCTTGGGTTAAATTATCAGCACCTCGTTTTTGGAATAAGGTATTGATCGCTATGTATGAAATACTAAAGCCGCCGGTTTCGTATGGGTTTAAATGAATATAATCAGATGAGCCGCCAACCGTATCTTTAAACAATTCAGAGTGACCTTTATTGAATGACTTCGTCAAAGTCAAATCAAATCTAAAATCTTTTATCGGTTCTAAATTTGCGGTGATATTCAACGATTGAGAAAACTGTTGCATAAAAGGTGCATTAAATAATGAGTCTCTCGTAAGCACATTATCACGTCCTTTTCCTTCAAGCCATAAACGATCGGGCTGATAACCAAATGCAAATGCTGCAGGATTATTATTGCTTCTCGAATTCATTCCTAAATACTGCGTACTATCCATATAACCGGGTAAGGTAGTTCCCTGATTTTCATTGTAATTTAGACTGGCTCTTTTCACCATCATTAATAACTTCCCAACGAATCGTATCGCATCCGGAGGATCCGGTTCCTTCTTCTTTTTCACAGGTGGTACCTTCTTTCCCTTTACAATAGACTGTACTGTTTTTTTACCACTTGTATCTTTACCATTGTTTGGTTTTGTCTGTGGTGGAGGTTTCGCACCGGTATTTCTCGGATCTCCTGAACCACCTTTTTGTACATCATCTTTCTTCTCATCTTTACGTTGTTCCTTTTTTTCATCCG